>JAHKLV010000230.1 GCA_020854925.1 Candidatus Methanofastidiosia archaeon
CCGAGCAGTGGTATCTTGACATCACACGGATTAAGGACCAGATAATAGAGAAGAACAAGGCCGTGCGCTGGGTTCCCGAATGGGTGCACAAGCGGTATGAGAACGGCGTCGAAAACGTCGGTGACTGGTGCATCTCCAGACAGCGCTACTGGGGCATGCCCCTGCCCATCTGGATGTGCGAAGACGGCCATATGCTCTGTATCGGGTCGCGGGCGGAGCTGGAAGAGCGCATGGTGACGGGAACGGACATTCCCGAGCTCCATCGCCCCTATGTGGACAACGTTGCCATCGCCTGCCCCGAATGCGGCAAGGAAATGCGCCGGGTCAAGGATACCGTGGATGTCTGGTTTGATTCGTCCATCGCATCCTGGGCTTCGCTCCACTACCCCCACGAGACGGCACTCTTCGAGGAGATATGGCCAGCAGACTACGTAGTCGAAGGCAATGACCAAGTAACGAAATGGTTCTACGCCCAGCAGGCGTCGGCTGTCATCACCTTCGGGGAGGTACCGTACCGTGTTGTCCAGATGCACGGATTCGTGTACGACGCCTACGGCGACGCCATGCACAAGTCGACAGGAAATGCCATCGCGCCGGAAGAGGTCATCGAGAAGGAGGGCAGGGACATCTTCCGCTTCTTCACCCTTTGGCACCAGCAACCGTCAGACGACATGAAGTTCTCGTGGGATGACATAGCCGCGGTCCGCAGGATGGTGGGTATCCTCTGGAACGTCTACAAGTTCGCCACCACCTACATGGTGCTTGACGGGTACGACACCGCCACGCCACGCGAAACGGTGGAAGGCGCGCTGCGCACCGAGGACCGCTGGCTTCTCTCTCGTGTAAACAGCCTCATCACCGAGGTACGTACCGCCATGGACGACTTCATGTACCACCGTGCGACGCGGCCCATCATGGACTTTATCGTGGAGGACCTCTCGCGCTGGTACGTGCGCCTCATCCGTTCCCGGACATGGCGCGAGGAAGGGGACCCCGACAAGGTTGCCGCCTACTACACGCTCCATTACGCCCTATCCACCCTCTCGCGGATAGCAGCACCCGTGCTGCCCTACCTCTCTGAGGAGATATACCGCAACATGGGCGGAGCACAGGCGTCGGTGCACCTTGACTCGTTCCCCTCTGCGGACGAAACGCTCGTGAACCCCGCCCTCGAGGCCCAGATGGGCGTGGCACGCAAGCTCGTGGACGCCTGCGCCAACGCACGCCAGAAGGCCGAACTCAAGCAGCGCTGGCCCGTTGCGGCGGTTGTCATAGAAACGGACAACGAGCTGGTATCCGCCGCGGTGGCCGACCTTGGCGACGTGCTGCGCGAACAGGTCAACGCAAAGGACATCAGGACCGGTACGCTTGCACGCACCGTTACGGCAAAACCGAACTACAAGGCGCTGGGCCCCCGCTTCAAGGGTGAGGCCAAGGCGGTGGCGGATGCCATCCTCGCAACCCCGCAGGAACCGATGGTGGCGGCCCTCCGCGAACGGGGCACATACCAGGCGGGCACGTATGACATCACGGCGTCGGATGTCCTCTTTGAGGAACACATGCCCGAGGGGTGGATTGGCTCGGAAACGGATGTGGGCAACGTCTTCGTGCATACGGTGATCACCGACGACCTGCGCACCGAAGCCATGGCACGCGAGCTCGTGCGGCGCATCCAGGAAATGCGTAAGGAATTCGGCCTCAACGTCGAGGACCGCATACGCGCCACCGTGTCATGCGACTTTGCGGACATCGTCGCCCCTCTGGCAGACCACATAGCGAGCGAGACCCGCGCATCGTCACTCACCTTTGGGAACGACGGCACCGGATATGAAAAGAAATGGGCCATCGATGAGAACGAGGCCCGCATCTGGATAGAAAAGGCCCCTTAGGGGGTCTCCCACACCTTTTCCATCCGCACCGCCTCGACGTCCTCAAAGGAGCAGTCCTTCATGGTCGTTCCCCGAAACTTCACCGCAACGAGTGACGAATCGTCAAATACACAACCGGTGAGTCGGGCTCCGCCGAAATCGGTTTGTGCCATGTCGCAACCGATGAAATTCACATCCTCTAGCACGGCGTTACGGAACGTGCAGGCCACGAGGTCCGCCTCTTGGAAGGTCGCATACTTTATCTGCGAGATCCTGAAGTCGGTGGACAGGATGTCGGCCGATGCGAAGGACGCTTCCAAAAGGTTGCAGTCGGTAAAGGACGCCTCGGCAAGAGATGCCTTATGAAACAAGCAGCGGGACATGTCGGAAAACCCAAAATCGGTCCTCGCTATCTCCGCCTCGGAAAAGATGGCGTGGTGCGCATGGCAGCTTTGTGCCTTCACCTTTTCGAGTTCTGCGGCAAACAGGTCCGCCTCGTCAAGGTGTGCCTCTGTGAGCGTCGAATCGGCAATGTGCGCCTTAGAAAGCACGGCATGGCGGAGATTCGCGCGCCCGAGGTCGCACTTGCGTATGGTGGCGGCATACAAGTCCGCCTTTTCTAACGTTGCATCAAAAAGCACGCTACGTTTTATCGACGATTTTCGTAGCACGGCCTCCCGGAGCATGACCCCGGTAAGGTCAGCCTTGCTGATGACCGCCCTCTGGCCTTCGGGACGCTTGTCCAGCCATGCGGCATGCAAGGACAGGATTGCAGCCAGGTATTCTTCTTCCACTCAATCACCCCTCAGTATACTATGGGGTGTTCATCTTATATAATGCTATCACATTCGGGGCATTCGGGACGCCCCTCCTCGCTGGGGGCCTTAAGACTGCGAATGAAGGCCATAGCCCAGGTGAAAATAACGACACTGCCGATCACGTTCCCGACGACAATGCCTGCCCAGATGCCCTTGAGGCCCCATTCCAGGGTCACCCCGAGCACGTACGCCACGGGAAGCGTTGTGATGATGGTGCGGAAAATGGTGGCGATGAGCGCCTTGGTGCCGTTTCCCGTTCCCTGAAACATGGCGGAGGACTGCATACCGAAGGACGTCGTCGGATAGAAGATGCAGATGATGCGCAGGAACACGGTGATGTCTGGGGCAAGGTGCGCCGCATTCTCCGCACGGGTAAAGATGGCCGCCACCTGTGGTGCCAGAAGGAACGTGAGCGCAGCGAGGACGAGCTCGATTTTGAATCCGGTAATGACCGCATGATTCATCGCCAGGCGAAGCCGACCGTACGCCTTCATGCCAAATGCCGCTCCGGTGACCGCGGTAACGGCGGTGGCGATGCCAAGGAGCGGCACGATGGCAAGGCTCACCACGCGCCAGCCCGTGGAATACACGGCCACACCATCGCTTCCCGCCACTGCCACCACGATGATGTTGAGCGCCAGCATGGATATCGACATGGACATCTGCTGCACCGATGCGGGAAGGCCCACGCGAAGGATCTCGTAGAGCACGCTGGCATTATAGCGGAAGGAGCGAAGGTGTACCGTAACATACGTGTCGCGCTTGAAGAAGAGCCAGTACCCTAAGAGGAGCGATGACACGAAGAACGAGAGCACCGTGGCATATGCGGCCCCGGCAACGCCGAGGTCCAACGTGAAGATGAAGATGGGGTCAAGAATGATATTGAGAATCGAGCCGAGGACGATGGAATACATGGCGCGCTTGGTGTCGCCCTCGCCGCGAAGGATGTTATTTGCCACATTCATGAAGAAGAGGATAACCGTTCCCCCGAACATGATGCGTGCATAATCGACGGTATACGAAAGAACATCATCGGCACCGAGGGCGGAAAATATCCACGGGGAGAGCATGACGCTGGGGACGGTGATAAGGGCCGATATGAGGGCGGTAAGCAGAATGGCGTGGACCGCAACATCGTCTGCGGCGGCCTTGTCACCTGCCCCGATGCGCCGGGATATGGCGGAGCTGGCGCCGATGCCGATGCCGTTGGAAAGGCCCATGAGCAAAAAAAGCAGCGGAAAGAAGAACCCCACCGCGGAGAGCGCCCCGGCCCCGAGGCCCGACACCCAAAAGGCATCCACAAGATTGTAAACGACCTGCACGGACATGGCAAGCATCATGGGCAAAGCTAGGCGGATAATCGCCTTTTTCGGGTCGCCAAGAAGCATCTTGACGCCCTTTGTCTGTCGGCGGGGATCCTCTTCTACCATAGTTCTTCACCCGGATGATGTGTGTATACGGTCGCAGGTACCCAAAAGGGAGCATGTCCCCTACAACGAGGCCGATGTATCGGCCATGCATCCTAAAACCTCAAAGAAACTCCATAAAAATCTATCTGATGGCACGGGGGCCTCCATATCGGCATTATCTCCCGGGGGAAGGAGGCCTTTTGAACGACACGGACTTTGCATGTGCAAAGACGGTATCAGACACAGATATGCCGAGCCCGGGCTCTCCGGACGGTTGGAGCGTGCCCTTCTTCATCTTTAACCCCGAGGAAGGGTCGCTGTGCAGGAACATGAACGTGTCAAGGTCGGCATACACGATGTTTGCATGGGCAAGGGCAAGATGGACAGAAGCGGCTATCGATACCTGCGTCTCGCTCATGCATCCCACCATGCAGGGCACGGCATACGCCTGGGCGACATCGGCCATCTTCCTTCCTGTGGTGATGCCACCAACCTTGGTGAGCTTAAGCGTTGCCACATGCATGGCGCCAGCGGCAAGGACCGGTGCAAACGATGAGAGGTCGGTAATCGTCTCATCGGCTGCGATGCGTACGGGGGACTCCTTGGCTACTGCCGCCATCTCGGCGGCACCGGTAACGGGCTGCTCGATAAACTCAAGGTCAAGGTTCGCGACTTCATGAGCGAAGGCAAGGGCATCTGACACCGTCATGGCCCCGTTTGCATCCACCCGCAGTGCCACGTCCTTGCCAACCTTGTCCCTTATGGCTGAGACCACCGAGGCGTTGGCTGCAGGGTCGGCACCAAGCTTGATTTTGAGGGATTGGAACTTCTTTTTCACCCAGAAGGCAGCCTCGCCCACCATGCGTTCCTCGGGGCCGAGACCTACGGTGATGGAGGTGGTAATCTTCGGTTTATCAAATCCCATGAGCTCGTAGAGCGGAAGGCCGGCATGCTTTCCCACGATGTCCCAGCAGGCGCAGTCAAACGCCGCTTTCACCGCGGGATTACCATACGTGATGCCACCGTAAAGAGAGGTGAGCATCTCCGTACGCAAAGGGCTCTTTCCGGCTATCTCACGTGCGAATCGCTCGGAGAAAAAGGCCGCCGTCTCGGCAGACTCGCCGGTAAGGGAGGTCGGACAGCCGCAGCCGTATCCAACAAGGCCGCATTCCGTGGTAAGGCGTACAAAGAGGCAGGTGGCGTTTGAGACACCGCCGACAGCCGTAGCAAAAGCATGTTCCAAGGGGAGCTTCCGGTATACGTACTCTATGGTCTGTATCTTCACGTGCTATCAGCCCCTGCACTGCTTAAATATATTGTCATCACCGCATGAGACGCACGATGTTCTTAGTGCCATATCGCTCCTTGGAGACGACATGCCGCGCTTCAAGCTCCATGACAAGGCGAGAAACCTTCGCCTTGGAAAATCCGGTTCGCTCCACAAGGTCAGCCTGTGTTACGGGACCCGATGAAAGGAGATCCACCACACGTGCCTCGTCTGTTTTGAAGTCTGCGGCCGGAGGAAGGGGAGGCTGTCTTCTCGAAGAGACTGCCATGCCAGCAGCAAGACCGCACAAAAGAAAGAATCCTGCCACCATGAAAAGAGGTAATGAAGAATCCGGTTGTTCCTCCTTTAGGCCAAGGAGAAGATAGAGGCCCCCCGAGTGATGCACGCGTTCCCATGCAACAATGAAAGAAGAGCCCTCGGTGGAGAACTGTTGGGGGGTAGGTGCGACGGGTGCCACAATGGACATTCCGGGGGGAACGAAGACCTTGCATGAAAAATACCCTACAGAATCAAAGGAGAAGGTAGGGGAATAAACGTACGTATTATCGTCTACGAAGGTAAGAACAGGTGCCTGGTACCGTATAGAAATGACCGAAGC
>JAHKLV010000178.1 GCA_020854925.1 Candidatus Methanofastidiosia archaeon
GGGAGGAGTGGCGGGTCATGACCACGGCGTAGGACACCGACTGGCACCGCGCGCACATTCGTGCGTCAGCGTCAAGCACGGCCGCCATGGGATACGACCTCCCGTCGGAGGCCACGAGCGAACGTGAAAGGTACAAAAGCCCAGCGCATTCAGCGTACACAGGCATGCCTTCGGCCGAACGGGCGGCCACATCTGCCATGAAGCGATCGTTGCTGGCAAGGAGGGAGGCATGGCACTCGGGATACCCACCCCCGATATACAGGCAGTCGAGCGACGGGAGGAGGCGGCGGTCCGTAAGCGGCGAAACGAGGGCGATATCAGCTCCGCATCGGCGAGCGACAGTATAAATTTCTGGGTAGTAGAAGGAAAACGCCGCGTCATAGGCAACGCCCATACGAACGCCAGGGCACTGCCTGCCGGGATGCTCATCAGCACCGCCTTCAAGCGGGGGGGCGCCATGCGCCAGCTCGAGCAGGGCATCGAGGTCGACATGCGCCTCGGCGACATCGGCGAGCAGCTCAAGGTAGGCCTCGACCTCCGGATGCTCCTGCACGGTGAGAAGCCCCAGGTGCCGCATCGGGGTGCCAAGGGCAGGGTCCCGTGCTATCGAGCCGTAGGTTTGCATGCCGGCGAGCTCCCGAAGCGCCACACGGCACTTATCCTCGTGCACGGGGCCCTTGACCATGTTGAGGATGACACCACGGACATCGACAGAGGGGTCAAGCGATGCAAATCCCTTCGCCACCGCCGCGATGCCGCGGGCCAGGCTCCGGGCGTTTATCGCAAGGACCACGGGCGCTTCGAGAAGCTTGGCTAGATGCGCCGTGCTCCCTTCGTCGTGAACGGCATCGGCGCCGTCATAGAGGCTTCGCACCCCTTCGACCAGCACGAGGTCGGCTTCACGTCCTGCCATGAAGACCCGGTCTCGTATATACGGCGCTCCCATGAGCCACGTGTCAAGATTGCCGGCGGGAACGCCCGAGGCAGCAGAAAGGTAGGCGGCATCGATATAATCGGGGCCCGCCTTGAAGCACGCCACGCGAAGTCCCCGACGGGAAAGCGCCCGGGCAATACCACAGCAGAGTAGGGTCTTTCCGGCGTTGCTCGAGGCGCCGGCGACGACAAGACGTGGGACAGAGGCCATGATATCACCGGAGGGTGCGAAGATGGTCACCGAATCGCGAACGCACCACGTCGCGCACGCCTAAAACGCTGTAGTGTGCCCGCTCCTCGTCGATGACATGGCCATAGCCGCAGGCGCGCATGGCGGACATCGCACGGGTGCCCGTGGCCACAGCGATGGAAGGTGTGCCGGGGGGGAGGGGCACCGCATGCGGAAGGCCGCAGACCACGACCATGCCCCAATCCCGATGCATGGCAGCAAGCTCTTGTGCGGCGCGCTTTCCCGCCAGCGCATACTCGTCAAGACCGCCGGTATACCCGTCTACCGCTATGCCTTCACGCGCAAAGGCGCCGGCAATGGCAGAGGCATACGACCGGATGAGGGGAAGGCCGACCGCCGGGTCGGCGTTGGTAAGGACGGTAAGGGGGGATGTAGACCCGGACGATGCGTGCAGCGCACAGACGCCACGCACGACATCGGCATAAAGGAGCGAGGTCTCCTTTTTGGCGTTGAGCACCACGGCGACGGGAAGCCCCTTCTCTAGCACCTTTTGCAGGGCACATGCCGCTTCCACCGGGTCATCCCCTTCCTCGGGCCGGAGGTAGCCAGCGCGTGCGGTACCACGCTCGTGCTCGTCCTTCGTGGCGGCGAGAAGGCAGTCGCGCTGACGCTCAAGCTCATCCATCGTCACAAGACCAGCAGCTGCAGCGGCCTCGAGGGTACGGATGGCGCCGTCCACGTTGTCCTGGTGATACGGATTGCAGTCGACCACAACCACCGTGCAGGGAAGTGCCGCATTCGCGGCGGCCCGGTGGAGGTCCTCGCCGATGATGGCTGCGCAGCAGGTGCCGATAACACCAATCAGTGTGGGATGGAACGCCTCAAACGCTTTCTTGAGCGTTTCACTCAGTCGGTCCTCGGCACCGAAGATGACTGCAGACTGGTCCAGTGACGAGGTGACAACGGCGACGCCGTCCCGTTCAAGGAGCCTCGCCGCACGAAAATTACAGCCTGATGGCCCATGAAGCACGATGACGTCTGCCCCGATGTCACGAAGGGTGTACATGGCGGCTGCGATAGGGCTCGGGCGTGGGTGCAGCACCTGCACCGAATCGTCCCCGTTCAGTTGATACATGCTATCACCACCGAATCGTCCTGTGTGTGCATAAGGGGGGCACCCCCCTCGACGGAAGGTACGAATGATGCCGCGCATCCGGCGCCGGAAAGGTCGCGGCCGAGTTCGCCGTACACCAGGAACGAATCGAATCGGGGCAGGCGGGTGTTGATACCGGCGGCAAGCCCAAAAAGGTCCATGGCCCCGCATGTCGTCTTGGTCCTGCCCCCTACCACGGCATGAAGCGGTAATCCCCTGATGCGGGCGTACCGGGCCGCTTCGTCAAGGGCGAGAAGCGTCGTCTCCTTCGAGGTGGCGGTGTTCGTGATGCGGTGCACGCCACCTTCACGCGAAAACACCATGCGGCGTGGAAGCGGTTCGTATGCACTGATGCCAGCCCGTATGGACGCTGTTGGCACCCCCAGCGCCAAGGCAACGCCGGCCGCGGCGAGCATGGTGTCCACCGCCATGGTACCAAAAAGCCGGGGGGGAGGGGCAAGGGAAAACGCGGACGTAAGGGAATCGTTACACAGGGTGGAAAACGCCGCCAGATTCAAAGTAAGCTCCCCGTCACCGGAATACCACGCATTACGCGTGGTGAAGAGCGAAGCTTCCGGTGCATTTCCGACCACGTTGCACCGCGTACCGGTCAGCAAGCGCAGACTCCGTGAAGGGGGATCGCTCGCGTTCACGTTGAGCACCGCCCCGGGACGCATGAGCTCCGCCATCTGCGCCTTGGAAAAAAAGGCACTGCGGCCAATCCCTGCACGAAGCTCCAACGGTATGCCCAGAACCGAACATACGTCGCCCAGGCCCGTCCCGCCGAGCGATATTTCAAGAAAGCAGGAGGAAAAGGCACACCCGGCGGCATCGGCGGCATCGGCGGCATCCACGACATGAAGCGCGTGTGAGGGGGTGATGCTCCCCTGGCCGCATATGATCGTCCGCTCGGAGCCGTGTTGCACATACGCCCCCATACTGGTCATGAAGAGCGAAGGTTCGCCGGTATGGGACATGATGGACGAAAGCATGCCCATGACGGTGGACTTGCCGCGCGCGCCCGTTATCTCTGTTGTGGCAACTGACGCCAATCGTTCCCCTAATATAAGACCCGTTGCCTTGGCATGCGTCATAAGGGGAAGGCCGGTCTCGCCGCAGTAGGCGGTAATTGCCTCGCGGTCGGGGGCGTATTGCATCATAACAACTTCAGGGCTGTGTGCGGAAACAGCCTCGGCAAACGAGGCAAAGACGGGAATGCCACCCTTGTGCAGTATCCGCAGGTCAGCGTTCTCTAAGGTATGGTGCACGTCGACAGCGGCGGGGAAAGCCCCCCGCCGAGAAAGAGCCGCACACAAATCCATGCCGCCGTGGGTCATATCGACCACACAGACGGGTACGCCCACTACTCGGTCGGCGTACATGCGGCTACCGCTTCCATCGCTCGCTCTTCGATGAGTGTTGCCAGGCGTCCGTCGGGCCCAAAGGGCGCTGCATAGATGAATCGGCGCTCCACGCCGCCGACCTCCCTGTACGTGAGAGTTTCCCCTGGCGCAAGCCCGAGAATCTCGGGCACATCCTCTTTTATGTGCACGCCGGCGGCGATAAAGACGGGGGACATGATGATTGTAGTTACCGAAGGGTCTTTGCACATCTCGCCGATGGCGTCACGAATGGAGGGCCTGTTCATGTTCATAAACGAGTATCCGACCGCACCCCATGAGCCTGCGTTTCGTATCTGGTCCGCCAGGGAGGCGACCACTTCGCTGTTGTACGGCATGGAGCTTCCATGACCGACGAGGATTATGCCTTTCTTGTCCATGATATTCCTCCTTACAGGGTCGGAA
>JAHKLV010000153.1 GCA_020854925.1 Candidatus Methanofastidiosia archaeon
ACGGCGCATCCCTTGATGAATGGTGGATGGAGAAGGGACATGAATATGCTCCTTACGGGATCACGAAGCTCGAATTCTCGGAATTCCCTTATGCAAACGGATTCGAGCGCGGGGACATCCTTCTCATCAAAGGGGTATCTGCCACTTCCATCTCAGTTGGTGATGTCATCGTCTTTACCCGTGATTTTGATGAGATCCCTGTTGTTCATCGAGTGGTGGAGATAACGATGGTGGGTGGCGTGCGGTACTTTTTGACCAAGGGGGACTTCAACTCGGTGGCAGACAACTATCATGATGGGGAGACCATCGGTGTCCACGAATCCCGTATTATCGGGCGCGTGGGCGGCATTATACCCTCTGTGGGGAATATCACGCTGTGGTTTAGGGGGATAGTCGGTACCGATGCTTAAGAATCCCGGTCCTCTCTTGGCGGTGGACGGGGTGCTCACAGACGGGAGGCGCATCCTTCTTATCCGCCGCAAGAATCCTCCGTTTCAGGGCTCATGGGCGCTGCCGGGTGGATTTGTCACCGCAGGGGAGACCGTAGAGGCGGCAGTGATTCGGGAAATACGGGAAGAGACGGGCATCGTTGTCTTTGCCCCCGTCCTCGTCGGCGTTTTTTCGAATCCCTCGCGCGACCCTCGCGGCCATGTGGTGTCATGTGCCTTTGTATGCAATCACACCCTTGCGCACTTCACTCCTGGCAGCGACGCATCGGAGGCCCGGCTCTTTGGTCTTGACGAGCTTCCCGAAGCGCTTGCCTTTGACCATAAGGACATTATTTCGAGTGCCAAAAGGCTTATAAATGGCTCAGGGTATTTTACGAGTATAAAATAACTGGGTCGATTTATCATGCTCGCGCGGTACAGGGGCACCTATCAGCGTATGTTTTCCGGTGTCGGCAGGGTCATGGCAAAGACGGGGCTTTCTCCGAACGCCTTCACGATACTTTCCCTTCTTCCCGCCGCAGCCGCAGGGTACTACCTGTATCGGGGCGATGTGTGGATGGGGTTGGCGCTTATTCTTGTCACCTCATTTGTCGATGTGCTTGACGGCAACGTCGCCCGTGCCACGGGCAAGGTCAGCGTATATGGCAAAGTCCTCGACCACACCGTGGATCGGTACGTGGAGTTTATCTTTATCGGGGGCATTGTTGCCGGCGGTCTTGCCACGCCCTTTGCCGGATTTGTCGGCATATCCGGCATGATAATGGCCTCGTTCATCCGTGCCAAGGCGGAATCGGAAGGGGCGCGGGGCTGTGACGTCGGGCTCATGGACCGAGCCGAAAAGCTTCTCATCCTCATGGCCGGGTGTGCCCTGTATCCCCGGTACGACCTTTCAATCGAATACGCCCTGATACTTATCGGCGTCCTGTCCCACATCACCGTGGTGCAGCGCGCCCGATTCGCCCAACGACAGTTTGAGGAATCATCATGATAGCTGCTATCGGCAATCCGGTGTACGACACCATCATCACACCTTATCTCACCACGGGTGGGAGGGTCCTTTCCGGCTGCTCTACTAACGCCTGCATCATCGACTCGTTTTTGGGGCTTGAGTGCGCGCTCACCGGGTGTGTCGGCGAGGATTTCCGACCCCAGTTTGAGCGTGACTTGCACGAGTTTGGCATCAAATACGTCATCCAACCCTCAAAGGAGACCGGGGGATTCCATCTCGAGTATGACGCTCGCGGGGACCGCGTGCTCAATCTTCTGGGTGTGGCAGACCCCATACGATACTTTCCTGAGCAGTACCTCTCATCCGACGTCATCATCGTCGGCCCTATCCTTGGAGAGGTGTCCCTTGACCTGCTTCGTGAGATGCGGGAACGTTCAAAGGCGCTCTTTTTCCTCGACCCTCAGGGATTTGTACGCCAGATAGCGGATGCAAAGGCCGTACACTTCAGGAGACCGGACATCGAGGAGGTCGTGGGTGCCGTCGACATCGTGAAACCAAACGAGGTGGAGACAAAGATTATCACCGGCTACGATGCACATACCCAGACCCGCGAGGCATGCGAGACTCTGTATTCATGGGGCGCGAGCATCGCCATCGTGACACTGGGGGATGCCGGGGCCATGATATATGACGGCAGTGAGTTCATACGCCTCCCCGCATACGAGACCTTTGCCAAGGACCCCACCGGGGCAGGGGACACCTTCATGGGGGGCTTTATCTTCGAATACCTCAACACGAAGGACCTTCATGACGTCGGTCTCTTTGCAACCTGCACCTCCTCCATCGTGGTGGAAACAGTCGGTCCCCGCTTCCCCGTCACTGAGGCCGAGGTGCGCAGGCGCGTGGAGCGCATGCGCGAGATTCTTTGATCTGCGCCGCATCGGCGCCCCTTCCTCTTTTTTCCCCCGTATCATCTGTCTTTTTCCAATTCGATACGTTTATATAACCTGCTATCCTAGTAGGTACGGGTTGAGTACTATGGTCGTAGCTTTCGTACTATGCGTCACGGATGCTGGAATGGAACGCACAGTCGTTGACAAGCTCCTCCAGTTCGAAGAAGTAGATGAGGCTCATGTAGTCTATGGCGAATATGATGTCATCGCTAAGGTAAATGTGACCGAGCTCAAGCTTCTGGACAAGTTCATCACTGAGCGAATACGTTCCATCAAGGAAATACAGATGACCTCGACGATGATCTCCATCTGACCACACCTTTTTATACCATTTTTCACTCTACGATGGTATCCAGAGGAGATTGCCATGATAGAGTATCTCTTATGTTCCGGTGCAGAGCACCTCAAAGATTCTTTCGAACGGGCGGGAAAATCCGTTCGGCTGTCGGAAAAGAACTACGACGGCAAGCGCTTTTTCATGAATTCCGACGTGTACAGCAGGCTTCCTGTCGAGGAGATGTCCGGCAAGGATGTCGTTGTCGTGCAGAGCGCCACGCTCTCAACGGCCGGCGGAGAGAGATACACCACCCAGGACCGCGTTTTCGAGGTCCTTGAGTTCCTTTCCATCCTCCGTACGCCGCAGCGCGTGGAGCAGACCGGCCACAAGCAGTACGTCGCCCACGACCTTGCGCCTCCCGCGTCCGTGTCCGTTGTCTATACGTGCATGCCCTGTGCCAAACAGGACCATGCCTGCCTCACGGGGGAGGTCAACTCCGCCAAGCTTGCGCTTGACCTCACCCTCTCCCTGTGCGACAAGGTATACATCATCGACCCGCATCCCCCCCTGTCCCTGCCCTGGTTTGGCGCCCTGGTGGAACAGGGGCGGGTGGCAGTTCTCACCATGGTCCCCGCCGTGCTTCGCGCCGCGCAGGAGGCTCTGCCCGAAGCGGTCATCCTCGGTCCAGACGAGGGGTCTGCCGCACGGCTCGGCATCCAGTCGTTTTCAAAGTCACGGATATCGTCTGTCGCATCCACCATCTCGGGCTCATTCGATGTCAAGGGCTGTGACGTCCTCATCGTCGACGACATGGTGCTCTCGGGGGGGACGCTGCGAAAGACCCGCGAAAAGCTCGTTGAGCTTGGTGCCCGTTCCATCGGCGCCGCCCTCACTCATGCCATGCCCGTTTATGGCGGCGAGGAAAATCTTACCAAGATACGTGAAGCCTTTGGCGGCCGGGTCTTTGTCACGAACACCGTGCATTCCTCTGCCTTTGCTGACATGGCCATAGACTGTGTGCCTGCCATCATCGGTGCGGTAGAGGGACCATAAGGGCCGATTTCCCGCTTCTACTTCGCAAAATTTAAAAAGAGCCCGCCTTTGGTAGTGAGTATCTGGTGATTACGTGAAGACATTGATTGCGACACTCGGCGTGGGAAAGGGTACCTGGGGAAAGGTCAAGCGCATCTGCAGCGAGGAGTGGGACTCCGTTATCCTCCTTGGCAACGCATGGGCAAAGGACACGTACAAACCGGCCAACGAGTGGATTGTCCTCGAAGACGAGAAGGACGTCTGCCAGCTGGTGGAAGACATCAAACCCTCCCTTGACCGGGACCTTGGCGAAATATATATAAACCTCTTGTCTGGAAGTGGAAGGGAACACAATGCGGTAGTGGCTGCATTGCTTTCCCTTAATAAAAAATTCACAATGGTTTGTGTGTGCGACGACGGAGTACAGTACTTTGGCGAGTAAGTGGTGATTACACATGATGAAGAACAGGAAGCATTTATCTAGGACGCAGAAGAGGCGTGACAGGGAAGCTAACAAGCGAAGGCTCCGCGGCCTTGCGACATCCGTCAAGAAGGAAAAGCGGCGTATCGCCTCGCAACTTCCCGCTGCAACAGCCGCGCCTGAGCCCTGTGAGTAAGTGAGAGCGCGTGGTCACGTGACGGAATTCACGGTCACCCCATGGGATGTGGAAGGGGACATAGACTACAGCAAGCTCATCGAGCAGTTCGGGACCCAACCCGTCGACGATGCCATCATCGAGCGCGTGGCGTCGCTCACGGGTTCTGTCCATCCCCTGCTGAGGCGCAAGGTCTTTTTTTCCCATCGGGACTTTGACTGGGTCCTCTCCCAGTACGAGAAGGGCGAGCCTTTTGCCCTTTATACGGGCAGGGGACCTTCCGGCCACACACATCTGGGGCACATCCTACCGTGGATTTTTACCAAGTACCTTCAGGACAGGTTCGGGTGCGAGCTGTGGTTCCAGCTTACCGACGACGAAAAATTCGTCCTTTCCCCGAAGCTTTCCATAGAGGACACCATGTCGTATTCCTACGAGAACGCGCTTGACATCATAGCCGTCGGATTCGACCCGGAAAAGACCAAGATATTTTCCGACATCGCCTATGCCAAGACCCTGTACCGCCATGCGCTCCAGGTGGCAAAAAAGGTCACGTTTTCCACGGCCAAGGCGGTATTTGGCTTTGACAACTCGACGAACATAGGTCTCATCTTTTTTACCTCGATGCAGTCGGTGCCGGCGTTTCTTCCCTCCATTGAGAAGGGGCGCAAGGTTCCCGTGCTCATACCCTGTGCCATCGACCAGGACCCCCACTTCAGGGTGACACGAGATGTTGCCGAAAAGCTCGGATACTACAAGCCCGCGCTTATCCAGAGCATGTTCCTCCCTTCGCTTGAGGGTCCCCTCTCAAAGATGTCGGCATCAAAGGAAAGCTCCGCCATCTTTACCGTCGACCCACCGAAGGTGGCGAGAAAGAAGGTCATGAACGCCTTCACCGGGGGGTGCCAGTCTCTGGCAGAGCAGCGTGAGAAGGGCGGCAATCCCCAGGTATGCACCATATTCCAATACCTGTTCATCCTTTTCGAGCCCGACGATGAAAAGCTCGAGGATATCCGCAGGCGCTGCCTCTCCGGCGAGGAGATGTGCGGCAACTGCAAGAAATACCTTGCGGACCGCGTTGAGTCGTTCCTTCGTGAGCACCAAAAGCGCCGGGAAGCGGCACGTGACATGCTCGACGACTTCATGGTTTCTGACTGAGCATCCGCTTTCTCCGAATGTAGTAGATGAGCGGATTCGTAATCTTTCTCCGTATGACCAGCTTGTTCTTTGCCATGGTGCCCATGAGATGCCCGAGCTCCCGCTCGTCGATGCCCGTTGTTTCCGAGAGGTCCGCGAGCGTTTTTGGCCCTTTGAGAAGCAACGAGAGCACGCGCTCGCCACCTGCCTCCTTCCCTCGCTCACGGGCCTTTTCCACCACTTCCTGGCACTTCTCCCTGTCGAGCACGACCCATACCACCCTCCTGCAGTAGTCGTCGGGTTGGCAGAGCTGGGGGGCGTTTTCCGCAACCTTTGCGCACGAAGGCGGAAGGTACCATTTGGACTTGCCATAGTCCTCCGGCCGCGGATTGTCGGTCATGCCGAATCCCAGGTGGTACAGGATGTTGAGGCGCTCAAGCGGTTGTTCCTTGAAGAACGGCGGGTCGCAGCGGTCGCCCGCCCGGTATATTTCCGGGATTACCTCTTCGATAAGCACCTGGATGTCCTCTTGGGACAGGGTGAACGATGCATCCCTGTCAAAGATCTTCGTGGAAGGTATGAGCCGCGCATACGAGAGAAAAGACGTGAGGAGGATGGTGATGCCGTAGTTGCGAAGCCCCGCAGGAACACCGCTCAAGGCAAGGGCAATACAGGGGGGAAACGCCCCTTCCTCCAAGGATCCGGACGCATGCTCGATTGGCGTTGCCACATTGACGAGCGTCTTGACCATGGACGCTATCTTCTCGTAGACGGGGTGCTTTATCCCTTCCATCTTGGGGGCGAGCGACTTGATGTATGCTGCGCACCGCGCCTTGAGCACCCGCGCATACAGCTCGATAAGCTCGCCTTTTGTCACAAGAAGGTACGATCCCACGAGGTATTCCTTCGTGATGTCCGTGACATCATACACGTCGTTCCACAAAACGGCGTACGAAACAGGCCCGTTTCTTTGGGAACGCATGCGGTAGAGATCTTCGCGGGGGACGTCCACACCCAGCTCTGCCACCGGTACGGACCGCGAGATGGGCAGCTCCCCTGCGATGGACGGCAGCGGCAGGATGGGAAGAAGCTCCTGCATCTGCACCAGTACCTCGTCAGAGAACATGCGCATGAGCCGTTCCTTCGTGAGGTGCTCGTAGGCGGCAAGCGCTGCGCCGACCTCGGGGGCGTGAGGTTTTTGAGCAAGGCTCTGGAAGAGCAGGAAGAGCGATACGGCATCGTCGCGCTCATCAAGTTCAAGGTACTTGTCCTGATGGTCTTCTCGCGCCCTGGCGATGGCAAGCCGGATAAGCGAGCCGCTTATGGTGTTGAGGTCGATGGAAAGGTACGAAAGCGCGCGAGGCGAAAAAGGATTGACGAGCACCATTGCCGTTACCTCTTCTTCAATCTTCTTAATGCTTTGTATGGCCCCTGCGGCACTCAGGTGTAGAACGACAAAACGGGAATGAGAAGAAACGACATCACCGTGGAACGGTGCACGCCCATGAGTGCGGGGAGGAGGCCTACGGCCGTGGCAACGGCACAGAGGAGGGCACCCAGGATACCCGATAGCGCGCACACGAGCACTCCTTGGAACACGATGCCCACGAGGGAAAGGCGCCGGTAGCTTACCCGTGAGAGGGCGGGCATGAGAAGCCGTGCAAGCGCCATGAGAAGGGGGTAGGCAAGGCCGGCCGCAAGACACATCACCGCGAGAAGCGCATGGAATGTGGGCGGGGTAACCGTTCCGAGCAGGCGTTGGACATGCACGAGCGCGCCGTTTCTCGCCGCGCCCCCCACATGAAGGACCATGAGG
>JAHKLV010000117.1 GCA_020854925.1 Candidatus Methanofastidiosia archaeon
CAGCATGCCGCTCACCAGACGGCGTCAAAGGAGAGGGCGCCCGCACAGGCGGGGCAGAAATGGCGGCTCTTGCCGTCGACGTCGTACAGGTCGGAGGAGAGGCTCATGACGCACGTGCTCGTTGAGCAGTGGCGCAGCCCCATGGTATGCCCGAGCTCGTGCACGCACTCCTTTATGGTCCGCTCCTTGAGGGTTGTCTGCCGTGCGCCCCGCTTGAGAAGCCCGGTGGATACCACCGCATGGGAGCCGTTCACGTCGGCCTCCCCGTACACGCTGATGTTAAAGACGTTGCTGTAAAGGGGCACGTCGGTGAGGACGAGCGACTTGTAAAGTTTCCTTCTGCCCTGCTGCACGAGGGTGCGGTCGATAATCTCTTTCACCTCTCGTGAAAGGCCGAAAAACGGTTCGATGCTGTGGAGTCCCTTCTCGCTGTTGTAGGCGGTCTTGGGAATGTTCATGGGGCGGTCCACTACCTGGGCGCACTGGAAGAAGACGGCATCATCCTGGTATTGCATCGCCGCCGAAAAGGCGTCGTGGATGCCGTTCATCGCCTCTAAGAGCAGCTCCCCGCCCATGTTGCCGACGGGAATGATGCCAAGCAGCCTGACGTCACGCTCCATGCCATCTCCCATCAGAACGTGATGACAAGCACGGGAACGCCTGTCGACCACCGCAGGACGCGGTCGGCGGTGCTGCCAAGCAGCCTGCGCCTGAATCCTGTTCCGCCACTGCTGCCGATGACGATGAGGTCGGCGTTCTCCTTCTTTGCCGTTCTCACGATCTCCTCTGCGGGTATGCCTTCCGCAAGGACGACCTCTACCGGAACCTCCGCACCCTTGGCGAGGTCCTTGACGTGGCTCAGATACTTGAGCCCGTAGTCCTGGAGCTCCTTCTTGACGACGGCTTCCTCATCATGGCTTATCTCGATGTATTTCGTTATCTCAAACCTGTTGATGACGTGCATGACGATTATTTTGGCGTTGAGATTTTGTGCCAGGTGTATGGCCTTTCTCGACGCGTGGATAGACGCGTCGGAACCATCGATAGGCACGATTATTTTCTTGAAGATTGGGTCCATGGTCCTGTCACCTCGGTGGCGGCCCCCTGCCGCCTCCTGCAGATTCTCACACCTGCACCCATATTTTTAAATAGCGATTTTTAAAAAAGTATGGGAACGATGGAATCCTTTGAGCTCAAAAATGGGGTCATTGTCACCCAAAACGACCGCAGGGACATCCTTCGCGGCTCCGTGCGCGTAGAGGGCGGCAGGATTACGCACATCGGGCGCGGCGTCCCGCCGGCCGATGTGGAGATAGACTGCACCGATTCCTTGGTCATCCCCGGATTCATCCAGACCCACGTCCACCTCAATCAGGCGCTCTTCCGGTCGCTTGCCGACGACCTGAGCCTCATCGACTGGCTCATGCGGCGCCTCTATCCCCTCGAGGCGGCGCATACCCGCGACTCGGTCTACTGGTCTGCACGCCTTTCATGCGAGGAGATGCTTTCCGGCGGCACGACCTGTATCGCTGACATGGGTTCTGCCATCGCCCCCGAGGCATGCTTTGCCGCCCTGCGCGACAGCGGCATGAGGGGGTGTTCCGGCAAGATGCTCATGGACCTTGCCGACGAGGCTCCCGCATCGCTTGTGGGTGAGGCCGAATCCCTCATCCGCACCTCGCTTTCCCTTATGAAGGAATGGGGCGGCACGTGCGGTGGCCGCCTGCGCTACCTCTTTGCCCCGCGATTCGCCCTTTCCTGTTCCGACGAGCTTCTCCGTTCGGTAGCCTGCCTTGCCAAGGAGCATGGCGTGCTTGTCCACACCCATGCCTCGGAGAATCGGGACGAGGTGCAGGCCGTCAAGGGACGGACCGGCATGGACAATGTTGAATATCTTGACTCCTTAGGGCTCCTTTCTCCACAGCTCCTCCTTGCACACTGCATCTGGGTCTCCGACAGGGAGATCTCGCTCCTCTCCCGCAGGGGGGTCAACGTGCTCCACTGCCCCACGGCAAATCTCAAGCTCGCTTCGGGCGTTGCCCCCGTGCACCGCATGATGGCCTCGGGCGTCGGTGTTTCCCTGGGGAGCGACGGGGCACCATGCAACAATACGCATGACATGTTCCAGGAAATGCGGTGTGCAGCCCTTATCCACAAGGTGCGGGACTACGACCCCACGGTCCTTCCCGCACAGCAGGTCCTTGACATGGCGACGCGCCATGGGGCCGCGGCCCTGGGGCTCGCGGGCCTCGCCGGCCAGATAGTGCCCGGGGCGTATGCGGACCTCACCGTGGTGGACACGCAAGCGGCGCACCTGTGCCCCTTTTCCCATCCCGTCTCCATGCTCGTGTACGCCGCGGGAGCAGCCGACGTATCGCTCACCCTGGTTGACGGGCGCATCCGCTACGAGCGCGGCTCTGACGGGGATGGAAAAAAAGAGTTGTTTATGCGGGCTTCCCGTGAGCAGGAACGCCTTGTCGCCCGCTCGGGCATGCCCTACCTGTCGCGGTAGAGGGCGGCGATGTCGTCATCGTCCCCTTCAGAGGGGATGACCTTCTTCGCGGAGAGGTACTTTTCTTCCTCCTTTTCGTCGTCGCCGAAGTCAAAGCCCCAGTCAACGTCCTTTTTCTTGCCCTTCGGGTCATCAGCGAGGTCAAAGCCCCAGTCATCGTCCGTTTCCCTGCGCGGGGGGGCCTTGGACCCGTCCCTCCTGCGGAAGGCCAGGGCTGATATGAGAAAATAGGCAAACACGGCAAGAATCCACAGGTCTCCGGGGGAGATGCCATATGCGTAGAGGGCCACACCTACCGCGGCAAGCACTCCGAGGGCAAGCAGCACCTTTGCGACGGGGCTGCCGCCTTCCCCCTCCATGTCGTCCATACCATCCCTTTGGGTGCACGACTATTTAATCTTTCGCGCCCCAAGGGCCCAGCGCTTCTGCTCCTTTTTCTCCCCGTACCCGTAGGGGACGTAGACGGCCCGCATGTGGCGGTCAAGCCCGGTGTGGTACATGGCGGTGCTCAGCGTCATGGGCGTAGGGGTAAAGACCTGCACCTGCTCCACGGGTATGTCATGGTCCCTGAGCATGCGCTGGAGCATGCGCCCTGCCGCAGGGGTGGAACACGGGTGTGCCACCATAAGGTACGGTACGATGAACTGCTTTTTTCCCGCCCGGCGGGAGGATTCCTCATACGCCTTCCTGAAGGCGTGGTACACACCGACGGGGGGTTTGTTCATGGCTGCGAGGACGCCTGGGTCAGCATGCTCTGGTGCAATCTTGAGCTGTCCTGACACATGGTGCGCGCACAGGTCGTCCAAAAACGCGGGGTCCCCCAGCGCCAGGTCGTGGCGGATGCCCGAATGGACGAAGACATGCCGCACCCCCGGCAGGGAGCGCAGGGCGGCAAGCACCTCGCGGTATGGCCCATGATCCGATCTGAGGGAGGGGCATACGGGATTGAGACATGTCCTCCCGCATGTCCGCCGCGGGATGTGCACGGTGACGGGCGACCCGTCGATGATGGAAGGGACCGAAATAGCGTCAACCGGACCGCCGCACCCCATGCCGAACATATTGGCCGTGGGGCCGCCCACGTCGTCGATGATGCCCTTGAAGTCGGGGTGCGACAGGAACGAACGCGCTTCCCTGAGGATGCTTTCCTGGCTCCGGCTCTGGATGACCGTTCCCTGGTGCATGGCTAGGGAGCAAAACGAGCATGAGCCGAAACATCCTCGGTGGGCGATGATGGAAAACTGGATGCCTTCGATGGCGCGGGTCCTGCCACGGGGGGTCTGCGTCACTCTGCGGGTGAAGGGCAGCTCGTACAGGGCGTCCATCTCGGCGGTGCACAGCGGCACGGACGGCGGGTGTTGCACCACGTGCCACGCACCGTACGACTCGGCAAGCGGCGGTGAGCGCAGGGGGTGCATCCCCCCTTCCTGTAGGAGAAATGAGCGCATAAAGGCCTTCTTATCCGATGATACCTCGTCAAACGGCGGGAGGGAGATGCAGTGCTCCGGCGGCTTTTTCTCCTTCGTACACGTCCCCCTGATGCCGGAGAGGGGCACGCCGTCTTTGAGTCGTCTCGCCATCTCAAGCATCTGGCGCTCGCCCATTCCGTAGACGAGGATATCGGCTTTGCTGTCGATGAGGATGGACCGGCGCACCGTGTTCTGCCAGTAGTCGTAGTGTGCAAATCGCCGCAACGATGCCTCGATGCCACCGATTACCACCGGCACGCCCTTGAGGTCGCGGCGCACCGCATGCGTGTAGGCGATGGTGGCCCGGTCCGGGCGTCGCACGCCCGGGTATCCCGTGCTCTCATCCTCGCGTACACGCTTAAGCGGCGTGTAGTTCGCTACCATGGAGTCCATGAGCCCGGCGGTCACCGCCGCACAGAGGCGTGGCGTGCCGAGCGCTGCCATGGACCCCCTCGATTCATGAGGGGGTTGGTCGATGATGCCTATGTGGTATCCGTGGGCATCAAGGAGTCGTGAAAGGACGGCCACGCCGTTGGACGGGTGGTCGGCGTAGGCGTCGCCGGTGACAAAAAGGATATCGATACCTTCCCCTGGCGGCTCGTGCCCCGGTTCGTGAAGGTGTATGCTCATTGGTCGTGCCCCTTGGTGCGTTCGTAGCGGTATGTTTCGATAAGCCCCTCGAGCCAGGCGCGCCGGCGCTGGTTCGCGCGTCGTGCCGCCTCGGCTGCCCACGCGGCGTACGCCTCCTCGAATCTTGCCCGGTCCGTCACGGCAACTCCCCCCTCGACGCGGATAGCAAAGCGCCCGGCGTCAAGGGCGGCCACACCTGCCTCGTCGAGCTGCTCCCTGGCCGCGTGGCTCATCTCGGTCCGCACAATGATGGCGCGCACACCGCGGTCAGCCAGGAGTTGGGCGGTGGCCGCGCCGCCGCCCGAGCTGTTTTCCATGTAGAGGACGTCTCCCTTTGCAAGCCCAGCGGACGTGGCAAGGGCTTCAATGTCTGCGCGGGCGAAGCGGGGCAGGACCTTGCAGACAAGGACGTCTCCTACATCCAGTGCCCGTGTGCGTTCTCTGGTCTTGAGCGCATGGACGAGGCGCCGCTTGTCCTTTCTGAGCGTGCGTCTGTCCTGTTCCAGGCGGGCAATACGGGCGTCGCGTTCGCGTACCGCTGCCGTCTCGCGTGCCCGGGCCACCGCTGCCTCGTTGCGGCGCCGGATCTCTCCCTCGAGGGATGCCATGCGCCTGTTCGCTGCCGATATCCGTTGCTCGAGCTCAGCGATGTAAGCATGTTGATTGCGTATGCGCGCCAGGAGCAGCCGTACCTCGGAAGGTTGCGGGGCACCGGTGGGCGCAGGTATGCCATGGCGTTCGGGGGCCTGCACCGGAGCGCCGAGCTCGCGACGGTCGATGGCGGCCAGCGCCTCAGAGACCGAGAGGTCACGAAGGACGAGTGCCTTGACCTCGTCTGCCGACTCCCGACGACCGGCGGCGGCGAGGCGGGCATCGATGTTGGCAAACTTCTGCCGGTAGTGTGCATGCGCCTTGCGCGCCGCCGCCAGGGCATCACGCTCGTGGGCGTTTCGCACGGGGTAGTCCCTTGCCCCCTCGTTTTTTTCTTTCAGTGAGATGGATTCAGAGGGGATAAAGAGCCGGGCCTCGAAGGAGGCGGAGACCTTTTCCACCGTTTGGGGAAGGGTCTCGACGTCGGTGGCGATGAGGGCAGGCACGCCATATTCGACGATGGTCTCCACGATACCGTCGATGGAGAGGTCTTTTGAAGAGCGGAGCGCTATGAGCGACCCATCGAGGGCGAGCACCGCGATACCTACGGTGGTCCCCGGGTCGATACCTACGATGATGTACCGTTTTTCCATGCATGCTTCCCTGGGTTCCCTTGACTCAGAAGACTTAAATAATAGTTGGTAGCCCCTGGGGTATGCTTGCTTGCATCCTCGTCGAACCGGAATCCCCGGGCAACGTCGGGTCCATCGCCAGGATAATGCGCAACTTCTCCGTTGAAGGGCCCCTTATCCTCGTGAACCCCTGCCGCCTTACGGACGCGGCGTACATGTTCGCCTGCAATGCAGGGGAGGTCCTTGACGCCGCCGTGGTCGTTCCGACGCTTGCCGACGCCCTCGCCCTCGTGGATGCATCAGTCGCCACCTCGAAGGAGGCGGGGGACGAGTACAACGTCAGGCGCATCGCCCTGCTGCCCGAGGACCTGGCACCTCTTGCGGAGTCGACAGGCACCACCGGCGTCATCTTCGGCCGCGAGTCCTCCGGCCTCACCAACGATGAAGTTGCCATGGCCGACGTCCTGGTCACCATCCCCACGTCCTCTGGATATCCCACCATGAACATATCCCATGCGGCGGCCGTGGTCTTCTACGAGCTGTACCGGGCCAGGCGCGCCGAACGCCGCCCGATTAAGCTTGCAGCGGCAACGAGGGCAGAGCGTGACATGCTCCTTGCCGACGTAGGGGCGCTCATCGAGGCCGTGGAGCACCGGCCGCACCGGCAGCGGATTTACTACACGGTCTTTTCCCACGTCCTCGGCAGGGCGTTTCTTTCTTCCCGTGAAGCGTACACCCTCAAGGGCATTCTCGGCAAAGCGGTAAAGCGCGTGCGCGACGCCCGCCCGTGACAACATTTTTGTACTTCCCCACCAAAAGGGGCGGCGGTGAACCCATGGAAAAGATAGCACTTTTTGCATTCAACGGAGAGCCTATGTGCTTTGTCCATGTATTGCTTAACGCCCTCGACCTTCAGGAGAAGGGTGCTAAGGTACAGATCGTCATTGAGGGGAGCGCCACGAAGCTCGTCGAGACCCTTGCCGACACGTCACACCCGTTCGCGCCCCTTTACCAACGCGCCAAGGATGCAGGTCTCGTCAGCTGCGTATGCCGGGCATGCTCGCTCAAGATGGGGAGCACCGCCGCTGCGGAGGCCCAGCATCTGCCACTGTGCGACGACATGTCTGGACATCCGTCCATGGAGCGGTACATCAGGGAAGGCTACCGCATCATTGCGCTGTGATATCCGAAAAAAACAGGCGGTATGCCTTTTTTTCCGGAGAGGAGGCATACCACAACATTTAAATATCGTTTCTCGTAAGTTCTCTCAACATTGTGGTGATGACATGGCTTCATTGAGACCAGGTAAGATTGACAGGAAGGTCATTGGCCCTTCCTATACGAGAAAGAAGTATGTGCGTAGCGTGCCCATGTGCAAGGTCGTTCATTTTGACATGGGGCTTAAGAGCAAGGAATATCCCTACGCAGTCCATCTCATCGTCGATGAGGACGTCCAACTGCGGCACAACTGCCTCGAGGCTGCCCGTATCACGTCGAACAGGCACTTGGAGAAAAAGTTGGGGAGGAACACGTTCCGCCTCAAGCTCAGGACGTACCCGCACCAGATCCTTCGCATGAACGCCATGGCGACGGGAAACAAGGCGGACCGGTACGGAAACGGCATGCGTCTTTCGTTCGGAAAGACCATGGGTCTTGCCGCACGCTGCAAGCGGGACCAAAAGGTCATGACGGCGTACGTGAACAAGAATCAGGTACAGCGCGCGAAGGAAGGCCTTATCAAGGCAGGGTACAAGCTCCCCGCAAAGATCCGCATCGAGATCGAGCAGCTGGCTTGAACAGATTCCTTCTTTCTTTCTTTATTTTAGTGAGGGTACGGCGGCACGTCCGCCGGGGAGATGACGGTAGGCATGCAGGACAGGACAGGGGGCAGCATAGCCCGGATCGAGTTCCATGCGCCCTACCACCCCAATGTGCTTATCCGTCTTTTTGACACCTACTACAGCATCGACGGTGCCTGTTCCAATCGTCAGGACCGCTACATCCACTGGATAACCCACTTCCATTTCGACCACATCCGCTCGTCCGTGGCCGGTGGCGCCGACTTTCTACTCAAGCAGGACGAACACATCACCATCTACGCCCCGCATGATCCCACTCCTGTGGACGAGTGCTCCTCGGTCTTTGACATCCACCGCAAGCTGTACGCCCATCACACGAAGGGAAAGCGCGTCCTGGTGCCCGTCATGCCAGGGGAGAAGATCCAGTTCAACGGCACGACGCTCGAGGCTGTGCCACTGCGTCATTCCATCGACAACTTTGCCCTGTTCATCGACAACGGGCGTGCCGACTTCACGGTCCTCGTCACGGGGGACTGGCTCGGTTCGGACGAGGAGAACAGGGAGGCCATCGTTTCCCGGGAGCCGTCGATTCTCATCTCTGAGTGCCGCTATGTCAACGAGCGCTCATACGACATGACGGCTGAGCGCATGCACGCGCATCTTCGGGATCTGGTGGAACTGAGGGAGCTTTTGCCCGACACGGTCATCATCCCTTACCATATCTCTCGCACCTTTTCCAACATCTCGGCGCTCAACAGGATTTTCGATGAGAACAACATGGTCTTTGGAAAAAAGATCCTCTTCTACGAGGACATCATGCAGTACGAGGTGACCGAACCGTACTGATTCAGGAGAGCGTGTCGTTTTCAAAAATCTCGAAGACACGGATGATGCTGTCAGCGTCCCCCGGTCCCTTGTCGTCGCGCAGCCGCAGGAGGCGGGGGAATCGGAGGGCAAACCCGCTCTCATAGGTGGGGCTGCGCTGTATTTCCTCATAGGCCACTTCGACCACGAGGTCGGGTGCAAGCGCAACATAGGTCCCCTCCTCCTTGGTGATACGCGGCCTGAGCCGCCGGGTGAGCTCCTCGAGCATCTCGTCCGTTATCCCTGTTGCCACCTTGCCTATGGCTGCGGGTGCCCCCGTCTCGTCGAGGATGGCGATGTGAAAGGTACCCATGAGGTGTGCGCGCCGCCCTGAACCCCACTCGGCGCCAATGACGATGCAGTCGAGGCTTTCAAGCACCGATTTGAGCTTGAGCATGGTGCCGACACGCATCCCGGGGACATACGGGCTGTCCAGGCGCTTGAGCATGAGTCCCTCGTTTCCCTTCGCAACGGACTCGGCGAAAAACGCCTCAGCCTCCTGCTCGCTTCCGGTAATGTGCATGATGGAATGTACGAGCCGTCCGGGTGCCTCGCGCACCGTTTCCTCGAGGATGGCGCGTCGCTCCTGAAACGGCCTGTCGATGAGGCTTTCCCCATCCTTGTAAAGAATGTCAAAGACATGGGTCATCACCGGCACCGTCTCAATGGCTTCCTCTATGTGGTACTTGCGCCGTATGCGCCGTGAGATGTGCTGGAAGGGGAGCCACGCCCCTTCCTCCCCGATGCCGATGGTCTCGCCCTCCAGGATGCAATCACCGTCCACGCATTCCCGCACGGCCTCGGCCACGTCGCGAAATTGGGTACTTACCTCTTCCAAGCGCCTCGTGAATATCTCCACGCGGTCCCCTACCTTGTGCATTTGCATGCGGAATCCGTCGTACTTGTATTCCAAGGCGCAGGGCCGGCCAAGAGCCTCGAATCCCTCCTTGGCGGTCTGCACTTTTTGGGCCGCCATCATCCGCACAGGGCGGAACGGGGTGAGGGAGATGGCATCAAGCGCCTCTGGGCCCTCGCGTGCCGTGTGTGCCACAAGCCCCATGTCGTTTGAGAGCATGAAGGCGTGCTCGACGCGCGACGCCTCGATACCGTAGGCCCGTGCAATCGCGTCCCGCACGATGCCTTCGGCAACGCCGGTGCGCATGGTCTCGACGACGATGCGCGCAAGGTAGCGCGCTTCAGGGGGTGAGGCGTTGGTGAGCAGCCCGCCGAGAATCTTGAGCTTTTTGTCCTGGCTGCCCTTGCCCTCGAGGCGTGCGAGGCGGAGCAGGTCGGCGTGCACCCGTGCCACATCGAGGTGGTGGGCCATGAACTGGACCTGGCGTTTGTGCTCCATGGCGTGCTCTATTGCCCGCCCGATGTCGCCGGTCTCCCTGAGCATGTCGACAATCTCGCGCTCCGTTCTTCCGGAGACGTCGGCCGCCGCCTTGATGATGAGCTTTTCACCCACCCCTACCTTTTCTGTAGACCACGGGGGAAAGACGCTGCCAAGCATGAAAGAGACCGTTGCTTCTAGATCTCCTTCCGGCGTTTCCGAGAGGAGTGAGGCAACGATAGCCGTCTTTTCTAGCCTGCTTGACGTTTCTTCAAGCAAGGCAAAGGTCTCGCACAGCGCAGCAAATTCCATATGACCACAGTTCCCACGACACGCGTCTATAAAACGATTTGCGCTTTCCGCACCACCCGCCACATGGGCAGCCGGGCGCGCGAAGGGGCGGTTGGCGCAAGATTTAATCCTAAAGCGTGCGTACGCGTCGAATTTCAACGCTTTTAGATAACAGAAAATTATATATAAAACATTTGTTAACATTACCCAAAGGGTGGATGTAATGCCGGAAAAGAGTGCACGTGACATCAAATCGTACCTGCAGGCCGTCGAGGAGGAGCAGGAGCGCATCGAGATGCGGGAACGGCAGATTCGGTTCCAACATGCCGAAGTGGCGCCCGCGCCCGCTGTGCAGGGGCATCCGCCCCATGAAGCGGCCGCTGCCGCTGCCGCCGAACTACGGGACCTTGCCCGAGCCCCTTCCCATGGTGAAGCTGCCCCTGCCAAGGCAGGTACCACCATAACCCCCGCACAGGGCGGGGAGCACCAGGGTGTTCCGGTTGACTGGATGCCGCCCCTTCCATCTCCACCCGAATCCACGTTTGTTACGCGAGGCCCCGCCGCACCGGTCACGGAGCCGACCCCCCTCGTGGAGGAGGACCCGTTTGCCGAGGACCTTCTTGCCAAGACTGAGGCTGTCCTTCGCAAGTATTCCCCCGCGTTTATTTCCCAGAATGTCGAGACCACGGCGCTCATGCTGACGTTTCTCCAAAAGACAGCGCTTCTCCTCCCCCATGACACACCGCCTGCAATCCGCGGGAAGATTGCACACAACATCGAGAGTCTGCGGGCGACGTTCAACGAATCACGCCAATCACTGAAGAAAACAGAGGAGCGCTCACAGCTTGAAGGGTTCATGATGGAGCTTGACAAGGCGCTTCGCCGGTACAGCCGGCAGCAGATAGCGCGCGACCCCGAGCGTGCGCAGTACGATTACAACGTCCTCCTTGAATCACGCAAGACCCTTCCGGAAGGCAATCCTACCTTCGAGATGGTAGTCTCCAAGCGCATGGAAGAGTTCGAGCGCCGTATTGCGGCCGTTCTGGACGAGCACAAGGCCGAAAAGGAGCTCGAGCGATTCAATGCGCGGGTCAAGGCGTTCCTGAAGGGGACCGAGGCCCGGGAACCGGAAGCTCTCGACGAGGAGTACCGCCAGCTCGAGGCCCTTCTCAAATCGCTTGAGCACCGCCTCGACAAGGCTGCCTTGGCCACCGCACGAAACAGCCTGTACCGCTGCACCGAGAAGCTTGAGAAAGTCAAGTCGCAGATGAAGGCAGAAATACGGGAAAAGTACCATGTCGACGAGGGAAAGCGCAA
>JAHKLV010000183.1 GCA_020854925.1 Candidatus Methanofastidiosia archaeon
AACTGGGAGCGGGGCTCCCCGCCTTTTTGGAGATAGAAGTCTGCCCCGGACTCGTATGCCTTGATAACGACCTCCTCGCGCCCCTTGCCGGTAAAGAGGATAAAGGGGGTGGTGGAGCCGGACGCCCGCAGCGTCCTGAGAAAGGCGACGCCATCCATGTGCGGCATCTGGTAGTCGGAGACGACAGCATCGTATCCCTGTTCCCGGAGGAGTGCCAAGGCCTCCCTGGCCGACGCCGCCGTATCGACGCAGACGTCGCCCGCGCGCTCGAGGTACAATTTGGTAAGCTCTCGAAATCCGTCCTCGTCATCGACATAGAGAATCGAGAGCATGCGCTCACTGCCCGCCTCTTCACCCATCAGGCTGGTATCTCGATTAAAATATAAGAACTTATCCAACGTATGAATAACAGGAATAAAAGAGGAATACCGTGCCCCTGGCACGGTTCCCGAAGACATGCCTCAGGGGGTGAAGAACGCACGCTTGGCAAAGATGTTGTAAAGCGCAGCCTGGGGGTTGTTCCCCGTGACCTTGTCCTTCACGACGAGCGTGGTGACAAGCGCGTTGGAATACTTCGTGATGAGCATGTCGTGCCCGAGGCACAGGCCCATGAGCACGTTGATGTCGGTGCCGAGATCGTTGAGGATCTGCGCCTGGACGAGGGGGTTGCAGCAGCACTCAAAGGTATCGGGGGGGCGTATCTTCATATCTGCTGGTACGCCGACCTTCGTCTTGTCGATGCCACCGCACTTGCACAGGATGGCATCCACCTCAAGACCGAAGGCGTCAAAGATCTTTCCCACCATGGCAGCCTCATCACTTGAAGACTTGCAAAACGCAAGGCCAATATGTGTCCTTCCCGTCTTTTTTGCAAACTCTATTATCTCCCTGATGCGGGGATACACGGGAACGTTCTTCCCGTTGAGCTTGGCAAACCCCTCCTTCTCGACGATGGCTGCGGGGATGTTGAGCTCGCTCACCGACTCTTCGAGAGCGGTGTCGCATGCAGATTCAAAGACAGCGGGATACAGGAGCATCGGGCAGTTTTCTGGTGCCTTCTCCGGAGTCCACGACCCAGCAAAGCAAAAGTAGCCGGGGCACTTGTCGCATCGTATGGTACTCATAAGCTCACTTCACAGCAAAAACAGTTCATCATACATAAATATTTCGGTAGATGATGCCGCAAGGCCGCCATGCGGCCTTAGGGGCATAGACGTGCAATGAGAGTCGCTGCCACGGTGTCCAGTGCAACTGCCTCCTGCGCCATGCTGTCACGGTCCCGGAGTGTGACGGTGCCCTTCTCAACGGTGTCAAAATCCACGGTGAGGCAGTAGGGCGTTCCCACCTCGTCATGCCGCCGGTACCGGCGCCCAATGGACCCGCCCCGGTCATAGTCTGCCGAAAAGTGGGGTGAAAGCCGGGTGTAGAGCGCTTCTGCCGCCGCGATAAGCTCGGGTTTGTTGAGAAGCGGGAAGACCGCCACCGTCACGGGTGCAAGCGCAGGAGGGAAATGGAAGACCGTCCGCTCCCCTTCCTGCTCGTAGAAGACGTCCATGAGCGCCCAGAAGTTCCTGTCGACGCCAAATGAAAGCTCCAGCACGTGCGGAACGAACTTCTTGCCGTCGATGTTAACCTGAAGCCGCTGCTTGCTCGCCTTCTCGTGGCCGCCGAGGTCATGGTCGGTGCGGTAGTGGATGCCGCCCACCTCCTTAAAGCCGCCCAAGGTCTCCATGTAGACCTCCACATCCCAGTGGACCTTGTTGTAAAACGCCTTTTCCTTGCCGCCAAGCTCCCGGAATCGGAAGAGCTCCGGCGGGATGCGCAAGGTCGTGAGGTAGAACTCCTGGACACGGGCCATGTGGTAGACGTAGAACTTGCCGATGCCCCGTGATTCCACAAGCTCGCCGCACGTGAGGGACACGATGTCGTCTGAGCCGAACTGCTTGACACGTAGCACCGTATCGCGCACTGTCTCGAAGTCCGGGTGCTCCTCAAAGGCATCAGGGTCAAAAAAGATCTGCAGCTCGGCTTGATTGAACTCGCGTAGGCGGAAAAAGCCCTGCCGCGGGGATATCTCGTTGCGGTACACGCGCCCGACGATGGCAAGGCCCATGGGGAGCTTGTTGCGCAGGACCTCGAACATGCGCTTGAATGAGACAAAGGACCCCTGTGCCGTCTCGGGGCGCAGGTAGCCGGTAAGGCCACCGGCGGCGCCGATGTTGACCTGGAACATCATGTTGAAGAGATTCACCTCTCCAAGCTCACCCTTGCACTTCGGGCAGGTGATGCCCTCCGCGCGGATGGCCTCCGAGAGCTCGAGGGGTGTCAGGTCCTCGACGGAACGACCCGTGGCCTCCTGGACCAGGTCGTCGGCACGGAATCGCTGATTGCACTTCGTGCACGAGGTGAGGGGATCGTTGAAGTTTTCAAGATGGCCCGAGCCCTCAAAAACGCCCTTGGGCATGATGTTCGTGGTGGTAATCTCGTGATAGTTGGGGTCAAGGCCAAGGAAGTGGCGCCGCCAGGCGTTCTCCCAGTTCTGGCGCAGCTTCGTGCCCAGGTGCCCGTACTCCCAAAAGCCGGACACGCCCCCGTAAATCTCCGAAGCGGGAAAGATAAATCCGCGGCGAAGCGCCACGTCCATGATATCGTCAACCTTCATGCATACACCTTGGGATAGGGGACCGACAGACCTATATAAAGATTATTATGCAGAGCGAACCGCACCATTCTTATATTTCGCCTTGCTGAAGAAGCGTATGGAGAAACGGACCGGGGAGGCGGCGCTGCTGCTCATCGGCCACGGCAGCAGGCTGCCGTACCAAGCCGAAGCCGTGTCTGCATTGGCAGACCGCATCAGAGAAGAGGGAACGTGGGCTGCCGTCGGTGCAGGCTACCTTGAACATACGCGCCCGCTGATTTCCGAGGCGCTGGAAGCGCTATGCCACACATCGGGCGCAACCACCGTTGTTTGTGTGCCCGTCTTCATCGCCGATGGCACGCACCTGCGACGCGACATACCGCGGGCCCTCGGATTGGATGATGGCAGGCGAACAGGACGCGTGCCGGCCGCCGGCGCCCAGCGGACCCTTCTCCTCCTTGGCGCCATAGGCGGCGACCCGCGCCTGGCGGCACTCCTTTCATCCAATGCCAGGTCGGCGCTTGAACATGGCGCACAGGGTTTAAATACGCGGGAGACAGAAACCACACCATGAAACCCAGGGACCTCACCGCGCTTGTGCGCCATGCCGAAGACGAACAGACGGCGCGCCACCTGGAGACCCTGCTACAGGACAGCGCGAATGTCAGGGTGCATGGCACCGTCCTGAAGGAGAAAACGGTCATGGAGCTGCACCTTTTCGGATACCGATTCCGTCTGCAGCGCAACTGCGCCCCCGCGGCGCTTGACACGCTCTATGATATCTTTATAGGACGCGAGCATCAGCTGGCGCCCGGATTCGACGGTATGGACGCACGGACCGTCGTCGACGTGGGCGCGAACGAGGGGTACTACGTTCTCCAGCTCAAACGGCTGAATCCGACACTGACCATCTATGCCTTTGAACCCAATCCCCGTGCCGCAGACCGCCTGGAACAGGCCGTGGCAGATAACGGCGTCTCTGGCATACACCTTGTGCGCTCTGCCGTGTCGGATGTCTCCGCCGACGAACCCTTCGAGCTTGTTGATGAGATCTCCTCCATCGGCGGATTCCGCATCTGGGGGTACCGCCCGTGGCTCGATACGGCTCGTATCGAAGAGATACTCGTTCCCACCGTCACCCTCGACGAGGCATTGGAAGGCGTCGGTAACGTCGATCTCATGAAAATCGATGTCGAAGGTGCAGAGTACCGCGTACTCAAGGGGGCGCAACGGACCCTTAGCCACACGAAGCGCATTGTCGTTGAATGCCACGGGGCCGAGATGCGCGAACTCGTCGAGCGCTACCTTACCGAGCGAGGATTTGAGCGCATCATGGACACCTGCGGCAACGATGAATGCGGAGACCTCTACTTTGTACGCACCGAGACCTAGCCTCCCTGGCACAGCGCCCTGAGGGCATCGCGTTCGAGGGGTGTCGGCACCGTCGGCATCGGACGTCGGATGGCCTCGGCCAAGGTCGCATACGCCTCCGTCGTCGCTCCCTGTTTCCCTGACTCGAACAGGGTCGTGCCCCGTCGTTCGGAACGGGGAAGGCACGGGTCCCAGGGGACCGTTGCAGAAAGCCTGGCCGAGAGCGCCTCCGCCACGCGGGAGACAGGCCCCAACGCATCGTCACCTGAGCGCATATTGGCAATGATGCCACCCATCATCGCGCCGCCTGAAGACGAGAATCGCCGCACACCGCGCGCGATGTTGTTGGCCGCGTAGAGCGAAGCGTATTCTGGCGAGGTGACGATATAGACTTCTTCTGCAAACCCCTTGCGCATGGGCATGGCAAATCCCCCGCATACAACGTCGCCGGGCACGTCGTAGACGACGTGGTCGACGCCTAGCGCCTCGAACGCCCCCGCGGCGCCCAGCGACTCGATGGCGACGATGATACCGCGGCCAGCGCAACCGATGCCCGGTTCGGGCCCCCCTGCCTCGCAGCAGAGAACGCCGGCATATCCCTCCATGACCGCCCTTTCGAGAAGGTCATCGTTCGGCACGCGCGCAGACACGAGATCGAGGATAGACGGCGGTGTGCGCCCGCCGAGCAGCGAAAACGTCGAGTCTGCCTTGGGGTCGCACCCCACCAGAAGAACCGTGCTTCCGGAAAGGGCAAGGGCGACGCTCACGTGGGAAGAGACGGTGGACTTCCCAATGCCACCCTTGCCATATACTGCGATTTGGTGTGTCATG
>JAHKLV010000102.1 GCA_020854925.1 Candidatus Methanofastidiosia archaeon
GCAACACCTTTAATGTCATCGATGTCATGGACAATGCGTCCGTGGTGGTCACGGAAATAGGGGTCGTGGGAGGCATTCGCCGGGTGCTTGGCGTCTATTCCCCTCTGTGCTCCCCTCGGCCCCGCGAGGAGATTACCTCCTTTTGAGCACGGCCGTGGGGGGCTTTCCCGGAACAAGGTCGATCTCCGCATACCGGCCCTCGAAAAACGGCCCAGGATTCACCAGAAGCGTGCCCTCTAGCCGGTCGATGCCAGCGGCCTCGTGGACATGTCCGCATACATGGAGGGCGGGCCGCATGGCCAGGATATAGTCCCGTATGGCGTGGGAGCCGATATGCCCTGCGGCAGGGGCGATGTCTAGCGCCGTGCCGAAGGCGGGAGCGTGGGTGACAAGCACGATGGTGCGCCCCACCGGTGGCGGCACAAGAAGGGCGCGCAGCTCGTCTTCATCGTATTCCCCCGGTGTCCCGAAGGGGGAGGAGGGTGCGCCCGACACGCCGGTCACCACGACTTCACCGAATGCGGCGCTGCGTCCGTGGACCGAGATGCCGCGTTCCTCGAGCGCAAGGGCCACCTCCTTGTGGTCGCAGTTCCCGAAGACCGCGCAGACCGGCGTCTGTCCCGTGAGTGCTTCCAGGCTGCGTAGCGCCTCTGTCTTTCCCCCAAAGTGGGTGATATCCCCCGCGATGATGAGCAGGTCGGCGTCACGCGCCAGGTCCGCCGCCGGTCCGAGGGAGCGCCCGTGTATGTCGCTGATGGCAAGAATCCTCATGGCAGCCATACGTTTTTATAACACCGCCTAAAAAGATTGCCCTGATACTATGTGCTTGGCAGTACCGGGAAAGGTGGTGGAGATTCGTGATGCCGTGGGCGTCATTGACTATGACGGCGTGCGCATCGAGGCGCGCCTCGACCTTGTGGATGCCTCTGTGGGCGATTATGTCATCGTCCATACGGGCTTTGCCATCGAGATCCTTTCCGAGGAGGATGCAGAGGAGTCCATCGCGCTGTGGAAGGAGATAGAGGCCTATGCAGACAAAGACGGAAAGGAATAATCCCGCCGCCATCGCCGAGCTCTCCCGGCGCATTGCGCTCCTTGCAGAGGGACGCGGTCATCTCACCCTCATGCATGTCTGTGGCACGCATGAGCACGCCATCGTCTCCTCGGGGCTGCGCTCCTTTCTCCCCCCGTCCGTCTCCCTTGTTTCCGGCCCCGGGTGCCCCGTCTGCATCACGCCGGAGGAAGACATCGGGCGCATGATTCATCTTGCCGAGCACGGGGTCACGGTCACCACCTTCGGGGACATGGTCACTATTCCCACCACGCAGGGCAGCCTTGCCGACGCTCGTGCACGGGGTGCCGACGTGCGGGTGGTCTACGGCATCGCACAGTCGCTTGCCATCGCCGCACAGGGAACGGAGGTTGTTCACTTCGGCATCGGATTCGAGACGACGGTCCCCACGTCCTCGGTGGCGCTCGAGGCACGCCCCGACTGCTTTTCCATCCTCTCGGTACACAGGACCATACCGCCCGCACTCGCCTTCCTGCACGAGGCGGGGATAGCCGTTGACGGATTCATCGACCCCGGCCATGTGTGCAGCATCATCGGGACGCGTCCCTTCGAGCCGCTTGCGCGCCGGTACAAGACGCCGCATGTGGTAGCGGGATTCGAGCCCGGCGATGTGCTCATGGCGGTATACCTGCTCCTCGTCCAGATTGCCGAGGGCCGCCATGACGTGGAAAACGAGTATGCCCGTGCCGTGCGGCCCGAAGGAAACGTCATCGCACAGGCGCATATGGAACGGACCTTCGAATCGGTGGACGCACCGTGGCGGGCGCTTCATGACATACCGGGTTCAGGCCTTGCCATCAGGCGCACGTACCGTGAGCATGATGCGCTCTGGCGACACCGTGACCTTCTCTCCTCCTTTTCATGGGAACCGCGCCATGATGATGCTGACTGCCGATGTGCCGACATGCTGGTGGGCGCATGCTCGCCGCGCGACTGCCCGCTCTTTGGCAGCGCATGTACGCCGGATTCACCTATCGGCCCCTGCATGGTTTCCATCGAGGGAACGTGCAACATCGCATATAAATACGGGTAGGCGTCACCTTTTTGTGCTGGTAGGCTCTTGGAACGCCATGGAACAACATGAATCGGAGGCCGCATTGGCCATCGTGGGGCTCATGGCCGTTTCTGCCCGCACGGCGCCCAAGGCGCGGGGCTACGATACCATCAAGACCGCCGTCGTACACGGCGAGGGACTCCCTTGTCTCGCCGACGCGATGGACATACTGGCTTCAGAGCGCAATCTGCCGTTTTTTGCCCGCGACGCTGCCAATATCCGCACATCGGCTGCCTGCCTGTTGGTGGGGGTCGATTCGGCACCCCTCAATCTTGACTGCGGCGCATGCGGATATTGTCGTTGTGCCGATCTGCCAGAGGCGGGCGGGGACGCCGACTATGCGGGCCCGCTCTGCCACTTCAAGACCCTCGACATCGGCATCGCCCTTGGGAGTGCGGCCAAGACGGCGTCGATGCACAATGCCGACAACAGGGTCATGTACACGGCGGGCGTTGCGGCTCGCCGCCTCGGTCTTCTCGATGCAGACATGGTCGTTGCCATCCCTGTGTCAGTTACAGGAAAGAATATCTTCTTTGACCGTGGCTAGCCGAGGCAGGAGAGCACCCCTTCCTCCACCGCCGCATAGACCTTTCCGTCGGCTATGGCAGGGGTAAAGGGTGTCGTTTCCCCAAGGTCGAACGACCAAAGGATTGCCCCATCGGTGAGCGACAGATGGTACAGCTTGCGTGACGTGCTGTCTGCCACGACGAGGGACCTCGTGCCGATGGCGGGCATTCCCGCCATGACGAATCCCCTAATGCCCGTAGACCACCTTACGGCGCCCGAGGTGAGCGAGATGCAGGCAACGGTGTTGTTATCAGTCGTCGTAGCCGTGGCGAGAACGGCATAGGCTCCCGATGCGCTGCACTGGCTCACACTGGTACTGTTGTCAACGCCAAAGATCCAGAGGGTCTCGCCTGTAGCCATGTTGAGTGCCACAAGCTGCCCGGCGCCGTATCCCTCCTCACGAAGGGCAAGCGAGACACCGTTTACCAATAGGCGCGTGCCTGCGAGGGTCACCGGGCCGGCGGCACCGGCCTCGAAGAGGTCCCACGAAGCGGTGATGTCCCCTGTTGTACGGTCAAGGACATAGAGGGCACCTGCGTCGGTGGAAGCGTAGATGGCGGTGTCCGACACCGATACCGTGTGGATGGGC
>JAHKLV010000118.1 GCA_020854925.1 Candidatus Methanofastidiosia archaeon
CCCCCAGAGCACAAGGGCCCTGTTGTGCACCCGGTAGCCGAGATATCCCACCGCCACGGTGCCCACGAGCATGCCCCCTCCCATGGATGACTCGAGAATGCCCATGCCGCCGATACCAAGCTCCAGAACGTCACGCACAAGGATAACCCAGAGGATGTTGATGCCACCGAAAAAAAGAACGGAAAGGGAGAAGGTGGAAAAAATGTACAGAATCCGCTTCTCGCTGACCACATACTGGAGGCCGTCTGCCATCTCTTCCTTTGCCTTATGAAGCGATGCAGCTATGCCCGTGGCTGACGTGCCATCGGCAGGTGCAAGGCACTCCGCATACCTGATGCCCCCGATAAAGACAGCGGAAACGAGGTATGACACAGCATCAAGGTAAAAGACGGCAAGAGGCCCCAACAACCCGACGAGGGCGCCTCCCACGGCGTAACCGGCAATGGCTGACACCTGGTACGTTGACTGAGACAGTGAATTTGCCGCAAGGAGCGAATCCTTGCTTACTATGAGCGGAATGATGGCGCTTCGGGCAGGATAAAAAAACCGTGAGACCGATGAGACAAGGAAGATGAGCGCATAGACCTGGAAAAGCGAGGTGGCAAAGGGAAGAAGCGCCACAAGCCCCGCCCGCACGATATCACAGAGAATCATGACCCGCTTTTTCTCGTAGCGATCCACATACACGCCGGCTATGGGCCCGAAGAGGAGCGCCGGAAGCGTCATGAAGATGAACATGAACCCCGCGTCAAGGGCACTACCCCCCCAGTTGAAGAGGATGAGTCCCATGACCGCCATGTAGTTGAATCGGTCGCCAAAGTTGGATATGACCTGTCCTGCCCACAGGAACGAAAAGTTCCTCGTCCCCAGCACGTCCCGATACCTGGCACTGACCGATTCCATCCTCTCGCCCTACGTGTTATCATGGTACGGCATCGTTATAAAAGGGCGCTGGTGAACGGTGCCGCCGTGACGGCGTGAAGATGATGGTCGCCATGAAGCATGGCGCCGTCCACGTCAGATTTCCTTGTCTTGAATATGCTCACTGCATCACCTCTAATACATGACCATGAAGGTATCCCGCTCATGTGATGAAGCGGTCAGTACGCCGGCATCAAGGGCGTGGCCCCCGAAGGCGGCAGTCTCTGTTCTGTGTTCTGATTCCTTGTCCTTTTTCGCAAACGAAAAAAGACCAAGAAGCCGTGATTCCATTCGTGTGACGTTCATTGGTAGTTCACCCCTGTCATAAGACAGCTTTGAAATAACATAGAATCAGCTTCTATTTAAGGTTTTTTTGAATTATTTTTAATAATTTTCTTAATAAAAGAGAAAATAGCGCCCATTATCTGGTTGTTAACAAGCGCTCATACATTAAAAAAATCAAGAAAGATTATGCGAAAAAAAGAAAGAAATAGAAGGAAGGGATCATCCAAGAAGGGGAAGGTCCTCCTCGAGGGTGGTGTTCTTCCTGATACCGAAGGTGTTGACAAGCACATCAAGCACCCCGGGCGAGACGAATGCAGGGAGAACGGGACCCAGGGTGATGTTCTTGACACCAAGATGGAGGAGTGCCAGAAGCACGAGGACCGCCTTTTGCTCGTACCATGCGATGTTGTAGGTCACGGGGAGCTTGTTGATGTCATCAAGGCCAAAGGCCTCGGCAAGGGCCTGGGCAATCACCACAAGGGAATACGAGTCGTTGCACTGGCCTGCGTCGAGGACGCGGGGAATGCCGCCGATATCTCCGAGGTCGAGCTTGTTATAACGGTATTTTGCACATCCGGCAGTAAGGATAACCGTATCGTTGGGAAGTGCCTTGGCAAAGTCGGTGTAGTATTCGCGTTCCTTGTGGCGCCCGTCACACCCTGCCATGACGACAAATCGCCTGATGGCACCGCTCTTGACCGCATCCACCACGGCGCCGGCAACAGATAGCACCGCATCGTGGGCAAATCCGCCCCAAATAGTTCCCGATTCGAGGGGGGTGGGCGGCGCCGCTTTAGCTGCCTGGGCGATGATGGCGGAAAAATCCTTCCTGCCGTTCTGTTCGGGCACGCGCTGCACACCCTCGTATCCCACGGGGCCCGTGGTGTAGAGGCGAGGGCGGTATGAATCTCTGGGAGGTACAAGACAGTTCGTGGTAAGGACGATGGGGCCGTTGAACGATTCGAACTCCTCTTTCTGTTTCCACCAGGCGCCGCCGTAGTTTCCGACAAAATGGTCGTATGCCTTGAAGGCGGGATACGAGTTGGCCGGAAGCATCTCCCCGTGCGTGTAGACGTCCACCCCCGTTCCCCTGGTCTGCTCAAGGAGCTGGGAAAGGTCATGGAGGTCGTGGCCGCTGATGAGAATGCCGGGGCGGTCCCTGGGTGCGATGGACACCTGTGTCGGCTCGGGATGCCCGTAGGTCTCGGTGTTTGCCTTGTCGAGAAGCGCCATGCCGCGCACACCCATTTCTCCGCATCGGAGGACGAGGGCCGTGAGGTCCTCGGCGCTACGGTCCTCGGTGGTGGCGCGCAGTGCCTCCTCCATGAAGGCGTAGAGGGAGGGGTCCTCGTAGCCGAGCGCAGCGGCATGATGCACGTATGCAGCAAGGCCTTTCACCCCATAGGTGAGAAGCTCCCGAAGCGAGCGGACATCGACGTTCTCCGTGTCAAGCACGCCGACCTCGTGGGACATGAGCCACTCCTTGGTAAGGTCCTGCGCCCATGAGGGACCCGTTCCCAAGGACTCTTTGAGGGCAAAGCCCCGGTCTATGTAGGCCTCGATGGCGGCCGGGTCAAAGTTCGTATTGGTGACGGTCGCAAACAGCGCCTCGGTGACATAGCGGTGCACCTCGTCAGACGAGGGCGACGCGTCTGGAGAGAGGGCGGAGATGCCCTTCAGAAGATAGATTAGCTTGTCCTGCATGTCGGCCGTGCGCGCGTTCTTGCCGCAGACGCCTGCCTTGGTGCAGCCTGATCCATTGGCTGTCTCTTCACATTGGTAGCAAAACATGTGCATTCCTCAGATATAATAACTAAACTAACTATAAAATACATACCTTTAAATAGCCGGCAGTTTCCAGATGGATACCATGAAAGACTGTACGGTTTACAAGACCCTTACCATCATCGGGAAAAAATGGACCCTCCTCATCCTCTTTGAGCTGGATCGGGGCAGTGCACCCTACAAACGATTCAACGAGCTCAGGGCCGCACTGGACACCATCACGCCGAAGGTTCTCGTCCAGCGCCTTCGGGAGCTTGAGGACGACGGCCTCGTCGTGCGGCGCGTTGATACTACCCACATCCCCATCACGAGCGAATACGCCCTCACGGAGAGCGGCACGGCGCTCCTGCGGGTAGTGGCTGCCATCAAGGAGTGGGGCCTGGCATATAAATTCGACAACGAGGCGTGCCGCTGCACCAGCTGCAAGATGTGCGGCATCTAAAGCGTATATTAATAAGAGAAGCTACTGCAAGGGATAGTGTGGTATCATGGAAAAGGACTATCCTATCTGCTGTACAGGGCATGACCCTGCTGAAATGACCAAGGTTGATGAATACTACGAGGATGGATGGCTTCACAAGCTGTACGAATGCCCGATCTGCGCAACACGAGTCATTCTCCATGGTTGACGTCTTCTGCGGCAAAAGGCTGTGAATCGGCATGGGCGGCGGCCATGATGCGCTCGAGCATAGGCCCCATGACAAAATGGCGCATCTCGAGAAGCGTTATCTCGTCTGAAGTACATCTCACGCCGGGGTCGCGGGGGACCACCACAAGAATGTCCTTGCCTGCAAAGACAAAAAGCCAGACCGGCGGGGTGAACGGAAGCGTCCGTGTCTCCATCCCCCATGATGAGATATGGCGCCGAGCACATGCCTGTGCCACGACATCATCCCGAACGTATGCCTTTCCGCGCACGTATTGGGTTTTGAAAAGGTCTGCCAGCCGTCCGAGTGCCTGCTCGCTTCCAAACCCGAAGACAGCCATTACGGAGGGTGACGCCGAAAGGAATGCACCCATGCGGGCGAAAAAGGCATCCCACCCGTGGAGAATGCGAGCCGTAGGGGAGAGGGCGGTGCCTTCCGCTGGAGCAACCGCTCGCATGTCCTCGACGGCGCGCAGCGCCTCCCTCTCCACGTGTTCGGCCTGGCGGTGCACGCGCGCCTCGAGGTCTGAAACGTAGTACCGGGCAGGCCGGCCTTCCTCCTTGTGCACCCACCCGTCATCGAGGAGCGATGCGAGGGTGGCATAGATACGCGAGTACGGCACGCCCGAATCGAGGGCGAGATCCTTGGCACCGGCCCGACCGAGACAGATGGCCGACGCCAGTACGCGCGCCTCGGAATCGGTGAGCCCCAACGCACGCAGGCGACGAATGTCCATGTGATAGACTCCTATGATTCCTATATCAATCTTATGGAAATATATATTACGCACCCAGGGAAAGAGGGGCGTTATGGGTAAAAAGCTCTTCATCCTGCAGTATGTGACCCTGGCGTCCATGCTCGGGCTCATGGTCTACCTGATGTTACAGAAAAAGGAGCCGCTTGCACTCCTCTTGCTCCTCGCCCTTTCGGCCGGGTCGCTCGTCTACGGCCGCCTCTTCTGTGGCTATTTGTGCCCGTTCCATGCCTTTGACGTGGGTGTGACAGCTGTCAGGGACAGGACGGTACGGTGGGGATTGCCC
>JAHKLV010000158.1 GCA_020854925.1 Candidatus Methanofastidiosia archaeon
ATGGCGCCCTGAATAAAGTCGGGCCATTCCCATGGGTAGTGGATGAAGGGCAACCTGAGCCTGAGCGAACCGCCCCAGTAGGGCTGCTCGCTCTCTCCTGGCTCACGTTCTTTTCCTATATACCAACGCATTAGTTTTTCCTCCCTATATGAATAGGTATCATCTATTTGCGTATTCTTGCATATGCCGAATCCACAGCAGATGATTAACGTTAATATCTATACTGATAATATAAGCATTTCGGCATATCATACTTATTATAAGAATTATATTTTCTTATTTATATTAATTATTTTTTATTATATTATTATAATTATAAATTTAATTTATATTAATTTTATTTTTTTAAATATTATTCTTATATTATTATTAAATATGAATAATATTTATATATAAATAATATTTATATAATTAAGGAATATATTCAATATATATGAATATTATTCATATTATCATAATAAAAAAAAATAAAAAGAGAGTAAGATTATTCTTGTTCTACGTTCATTTTTCTGAGCTTTTCAGTCTTTCGTTCTTCTGACGTTCCATAGACGAGCGCGAGGTAGAAGAGGACACCCATGAGCAGAGCCCACGTCGCGCCACGCGTCGCGAGGATACCACCAATCATACCGGCTATACCACGCTCAAGGTTGGTCGTGACCATTTCCATGGCGAGGTAACAGCAGAGATATCCCTGTATGGCCATGGTAAGGCCGAATCCGAAGGGTAGTGCGGGCTTAACGAGAAGCACGATGGGGTAGACGAGCATGATGGATGCCATACCCCAGTACATGCAGGTTGCACCGCCCCAGTATGAATAAAACTCTTCTGACGTCGACTGCTTGTACCGATTTACCACAAGTGCCTGGCCTGCGGTCCACTGAGGCCCTGCGAGAGGCAGGTAGGGCCATATGAGGGCTTCAAGGAGGTCGCGGATACCGGACCAGAAGTTCGCTCGATTTGGATCGTAATAAATAAGCTCATCCTTTCTAGCATTGTTCGATTCGTCAATGAGCGCTTGCACTACGAGAATATCCCCGAAAGCCAGAATATAGGCCACAATGGCGGTGGAGATTGCGCCGATGAACATCTCAGCACTAGGCCATCCGATGACAAAAGGCGACATGGCATTGTACGTTTCCGAGATTCTCAGGGAGAAAATCCATCCTTGGTCTGTGATCCCGGTAGGTTTTGGTACCTCACCAATAAGGACGCCGATGATATAACCGACGATAAAGGTGGGGGCGATGCCGTACTTGGCTATCCATGCGAACCATTTGTGTTCTTTTCGGTATCCAAGCGAACGCGGGGACCACAGAATGAAGAACGAGAGTATGACTGCAATGAGGAATGAGATGGAGAGCGGACCAACGCCTCCACCGATATCCCATTTTGCTACCTGGTTCTGGATACCGCTGCCATTGTTTTCCCACGTACGAATGATGGCCGCAAGGCCGGCACCGAGGAGGATGCCGGATTTGATGGCAGTGGGGACAAGGTTTGCGACGGTCTTTGCGCCACCCGTAAACGCCATGATAAGGAATATCGCTGCCATAATGAGTTGGAGGGCACACATTGCCTGGATGGACCCAATGTTGAGACCTCCCGGTGTCGCATAATCTGCGACAAACGCCATGTATAGAGGTATGCCAGAGGTAATCCATCCGGCAAGACCCGGGTCACCAAAGCTCGTGTGCAATAAATACAAAAAGTTGTTTATAATGACCATCGTCAGACCCATCTCGTACGTTATGCCAAATGACGCCTGCATACCTGCAATAACGCCCATGGGCACTACGCACAGGATGGCGCCTTCTATAAATTCCGGCCATTCCCATGGATAGTGGATGAAGGGGAGCCTGAGGCGCAGAAATCCGCCCCAGTAGGGCTGCTCTGTTTCTCCAGGTTCCCGTTCTTTTCCTATATACCAACGCATAGTTATCCCTTCTATCATTGATTATAAGAATTATATTCATTATATCAATGATTATCTAAATATTATTTATATCTATTTAAATATTTTGGTATATTATCTTTAATTGAAAAGGAATATTTTAATTTTATTCTTCTATTCGAAAAAAGAGATGCCGCGTATTCTGGAAATATCACCTTATGCGGGATTAGAATTCATTTCATTTCGAAATAACAGATATAAATTAAATTCATTAATAAAAATAAAATTAAGTATAATATTCATATATTATATATAAATTAAAATTATATTCATAATATTGTCTAGTATCATATCTACCCATATCCGCGGGCCTTGAGGCATGATACACTAGTGAAGTGAACATGAAGCCATGGTACAACAAAAACCATTTATGGACATTTTCATAGTAAAGGCATAGGCATGGTGACGCTTACATGAATCGGGCAGTGATACTCATTGTTGGCCTTGTGGTCATAGCATCTTTCCCTCTCCTTTCGGCAGAGGCGGGGGGCACGGACGTTCTCTTTGACCTATCAAAGGAAGCAGACACACTCTACGGCAATCCGGAAGTACAGGGGGACATGCTGTGCTCGATGCTTGAGGGAGAGGGCATTACCTACGCGTTTACCGAGCGCGGCAGGTCTCTGGCGCTCTATGACCTTTCTTCCTATCGCATTCTGGTCATTTGGGATCCCGATGGACCCTATGATGAAAACGAGCGCACCGCCATCATATCCTTTGTCGAGCAGGGCGGTATCCTTCTCTTTGCAGGAACATCCTTTTACAATACTCCGGATACCATATACGTTAATTGCAATGAGCTTCTTACTACCTTTGGCATAACGCTCGTCCGCGAGCAGGTGCTTGACAAGACCGATTACATTGGCTGCCATTGTGGTACCACTCCGCTCATCCACACGTTCGCCGAGGGATACTTCTTTTATGATATTTCCTACGTGGCGTGTAATCACACCGGGCGCATCGAGACGGTGCATCCCGCAGTTCCCATTGCCTTTGGTGATAATGATACGTTTGTAGACCTCAACGGCAACGAAATGCACGACGAAAATGAGATGATTGGTTCTATTCCTGTCATGGCCATGAGTACCTATGGGGCCGGCGTCGTCGTGGCTTTTGGCACAGAGAAGGTCTTTGAACGCAGCTATTTCAATACGAAGGATAACGGTCGGTTTGCACTCAATCTCTTTGCGGACCTGCTGTACCAGTATCCGCTGGATGGCACCCCTGCTGCATCGAACACGATGCGGTATGCGGTTGGCTTCGCATCAGTTGTGATTGTCCTTGTCATCGCGGGCGTGTACAGGCATAATCGCCCCTGAGTATATCATCGTTCCCTGCTGCTTCTTCGTGCCGCGAAGATGAACGCAACACCAAGTGCCACGCCGATGGCAATGGCCGCACCGTTCCATTCCCCCGTCTTTTTTTCTGGTATGGTACCGACGTTGTTTGTCTCGTCAGCTTCGACGAACACATCGCGTGGGTCAAGCTCGTACGAGACAGGAACACTCCCCGAGGGAAGCGCAAGCGTGTAGGTGTTGGAGAAGCATACGCTCGAGCCATCGCGAAGCGTTACCTCCACGTCACAGGGACAGGGAATGTCGGATACGGGCATGATGTGCAATGTTGCACCATCCCATTCGGCCTTGTCGGCGGCGAAATCTGGCAGGCCCGATTCCGTCAGAAGTGAATCTAGGAACGTGGCAACACCTTGACCGGGATAGGAAGTCTCCATCAAATCAAGCAACGACGTGGTGGTGAGTGTCTGGAAGGCGAAGGTTGCATATATACTTGAGAGGAATGCAAGGTACTCTTCCGTCCCGATACACCAGCGAATCATATCGAGAACAAGCGGCCCCTTGTGGTATGCCATGACTATCTGATCCCGTGAGGAGGGATAGGCGTCGAGTGGCCGGTGCAGAATGTCCTCGAGACCCCGGTCCTGCTCACGCTGATACACACCGCGTAGGTATGATTCGTAAAAAGGGGTATGCTCCCCCGCGTACCGCGTTTCATAATAGAGGAGCGTAGCATGCTGGACGAGTGCCTCGTCAAGCCATGCATCGGCAACCTGATCCGTTCCCACCACCCCGTACCACCATTGGTGGGCGGTCTCGTGCACAATGATGGTTTCAAGCATCGATGAGTTGCTTTCGTCGTAGTAGGGGACGTCTATGAAGAGTATCTGGGGATATTCCATGCCAGCTGCACCCCCAAGGTGCACTGCAGCAACGGTGAGGTCCTGATAAGGGTAGGGTCCGAAGAGCGTTTCAAAAAGCATCACCGCGGCAGCGGTCCATTCAGCCACGGTTCTGCCCATCGTACCGTGTTCGGGAAGGGAGAGGGAACGTACGGCCGTGTCACCAGCCATAACGATGTGTTCCACGTAACGCGGAGAGAGCGCAAGGGCCATATCGCGCACAGAGCGCGCGGCAATATGGTAAGTTTTCATGTCGCCATCTGATTCTTCCGATGTTATGGACCCCGTGGCTCCAAGGGTCCACGAAGCGTCGATGGCAACGGAAAGGTCCCAGTTGGCACATTCGCTGTAGAAGGGATCGCCCCTGGAAAGATAGGGATACGTTTTCCATATGCCCTCCTCGAAGACATAGGGGATGGGAATGGTATTTCCAAGCGCAATGATGCCGTCGTGGTATCCCATCCTATTGAGCGTTTCAGGTATGACAATTTCGTAGTGTATGGTGAACGAGACCGTAGAATCGGGAACAAGCGGCGAGTCTAGGAAGATGGTCAGCACCGTGTCGTCAACAATCTCGTAGGGCAAGGTACAGGTGATGAGGGTGATGCCACCCGGTTGGAATCCTGCAGGGTAGGATTCCGCAAGGGGTACCAGAACAGGAACGGTCTCGGGAGAGGCATAGGCCTGGGGGTACCAGGTGAGCAGGACTTCTTCAAGTACTGCACCGCTCTTATTATAATATATTATAGTGTGTGTTGAAGAGATAGTCCTGGTCTGCACATCGATTGCCATGACAATCTCGTGTGATGTCATGTCTTGTCCCTCTTGCTCAGCCACGATTACGGAGGGAATAAGCAGGCAGCACAGCACAAGCGCAGCGACATGAGCACGATGCATGGCTACCGTATGGGAAGTATTTTTATTATAGGTTTCTGACAAGAGGGCATGAAGGTCGTTTTTCTGGGGACGGGAGCATCGAAACCTTCTCCAGACCGCAATGTGTCCTCCCTGGCCGTTATCAAGGGACCCGAGGTCCTACTCTTCGATTGTGGAGAGGGTACTCAGCGCCAGATGCTGCGTTCGGTCAGGCAGTCGCGTCTTACACGTGTCTTTCTCACCCATTTCCATGGCGACCATTATCTCGGCCTGCCCGGCCTCCTCATGACCCTGTCGCTCCAGGGACGGACCCGTGCGCTTGAGGTCTATGGTCCGGAGGGAACCGCATCCTTTGTGTCCCACCTCCTTCACTCAGGGTATATGGAACTGTCCTTTGAGCTCATGGTGGGGGAGCTCTCGTCATCCGTTGTCCGGGGTTCATCTTATTCCGTACACTCATTTCCGGTCAATCACGGCGTACCCGCCCTTGGATACATCATCATCGAGGATGACCGCCGCGGACGGTTCGATACGAAAAAGGCTGCCGCCCTCGGCATCAGCGGGCAGTGCTATGCCGCACTCGAGCGGGACGGGACAGTTGAGGTAAATGGGAACGTGATCGCCCTATCCGATGTCACGGGGGCGGTGCGCAAGGGAAAGAAGGTGACATACTCGGGCGATACGGCCCCGGTGGTGTTTCCTCCCGAGGCGATGGACACCGACCTGCTTATCCATGAGGCTACGTTCCTTTCCGAGAAGGACCGTGCCGACACATACCACTCCACCGTTGATGATGCGGTTACCGCCGCCCGTGCCATTCGGGCCCATCGGCTTGTGCTAACCCATATCAATGCGCGCTATACCGAGGAAGAGTTTGCCGAGGCCGTCAGTTCCTATCCTGAGGACCTTGTGGTGGCCCAGGACCACCTCGTGCTTGAGATATAATTATTTTTTCATTCCTACACTGCCTATGCGGATTGAAAATCGACGTATAATGTGCAATAATTTTAAATAATACATTTCCTCATCGCGCGTTACCGAAATCTTTTTAAACGGGATGTTAAACATACGGTAAACGCAAGTGGGGATTAGGCCAATCCATATCATCCAGGGATATAATGGATATTATGTTCCTATATTCTCCATCAATTCGTCAAATCATACATAAGCATACTTGGAGGTACGGCTATGGGAAATACAAGTGGTCATAGGACTAAGCCAAGGTCAGGTTCCTTGGCTTTCACACCAAGAAAACGGGCAAAGAGTTCCATATCCAGGAACACCACATGTGCAACCTCTGACAAGGTAAAGCTCATGGGGTTCCCCGGATACAAGGCAGGAATGACACATGTGTTAAAGGTAGATGACAGGCCGAATGCCATCACCAAAGGAAAAGAGGTATTTGTTCCCGTCACCGTGGTAGAGACGCCGCCTGTCGTCGTGTGCGCCATCCGCGGATACACCACGACGGTGGACGGAGAACGAGTCGTTAGTGAGATTTGGGCAGACGAGCTCTCAAAGGATCTTGACCGCATCATCTGTCTTCCGAAGAAGGAACGTTCAATGGCCGCGTTTGAAGAGGCTGTTACGAAAGGTACTATTTCACAATTACGCGTCATCGTGCACACGCAGCCGAGGCTCATCAAGCTCAAGAAGAAACCCGATGTGATGGAATATGGTATAGGCGGGTCTTCCCTTGAAGAGCAGTTTGCGTACTGCAAGGGCATCCTCGGAAAGGAAGTCCGTGTCCACGATGTGTTTTCGGAAGGGAAGATTGTCGATGCCAGCGCCGTAACGAAGGGTAAGGGATTCCAAGGCCCGGTCAAGCGGTGGGGAATCACCATCCAGGACCGCAAGGTCAACGATGCCCGCAGGCACGTGGGAAGCATCGGTCCATGGAATCCGGCGAGGACCATGTGGACCGTCGCCATGTCTGGTCAGATGGGATATCAGCAGAGAACCGAGTTCAATAAGCGTATCCTTCGCATCCATTCCGTGAGCGAGGTTGACGTTACGCCCAAGGGCGGATTCCTCCACTACGGTGTCTTGAGGACCGACTACGTCCTCGTCCGCGGTTCATTGCCCGGAACCACGAAGCGCATGGTCAGGCTTCGCGATGCGCTGCGGATGCCGCGACACATTCCCTCTGGCGTCCCAGAACTCACGTATGTCTCAACAACATCCAAGCAGGGTGTATAATTATGAAGTGCAATGTCTATTCTGTTGAAGGGAACGTCGTCGAATCGATTGAAGTCCCTGCGGTGTTTGGCACGGAGTTCCGTCCAGACCTTATCAGGCGGTCAGTTCTTTCCTCCCACTCATCGCGTTCACAGCCCTATGGGCCGAATCCGCATGCAGGAAAGCTGACAAGCGCGGAGTCCCTTGGAAAGAACAGGGGTATCGCTCGCCTTCCCCGTATGAAGTCGGGTCCTCGCAGGGGTGCCTTTGTGCCCCAGACCGTGGGTGGCAGGCGTGCCCACCCCCCGATTGTGGAGAAAATCCTCCATGAGAAGATTAACAGGAAAGAGCGACGCCTTGCCCTCATGTCCGCCATCGCCGTCACCGGAAAGGCAGACATGGTACGCTCACGCGGCCACCGCATCGAGGCTATCAAGGAGTTCCCTCTTGTTATCAGCGATGATCTTGAAAAGGTTCGAAAGACCAAGGAGACACGTGAAATCTTCAAGCTCATCGGCGTGTGGGATGACATTCTCCGGGCCAGAGAAAAGAAGATACGAGCGGGAAAAGGCAAGATGCGTGGGCGCAAGTACAAGAAGAAGAAGGGTCCGCTCGTCATCGTATCGCGCAACCAGGGCATCTACCTCGGTGCACGGAATCATCCCGGTGTCGATATCATCGAGGTCGAGAATCTCTCCACCGAGGATCTCGCTCCTGGAACGGAACCTGGAAGGCTGGTCATCTGGACCAAGTCCGCCATAGAGAAGCTCAACATCCTCTTTGGGGGTAATTAATCATGAATCCCTATGACGTAGTCCTCTACCCGCTTATCTCTGAAAAGACAGTATCCATGATGGAGCGGGAGAACAAGCTTGTCTTCATCGTCACGAGGAAGGCATCGAAAAACGAGATCAAGGGCGCCGTGGAGAAGCTGTACAAGGTGGAAGTGTCGGACGTGTCCGTGCTCATCCAGCCCGACGGCAAGAAGCGTGCCTTTGTCAAACTGCGCGAAGAATACTTGGCTGATGAAGTGGCCACCAAGATGGGGGTCTTCTAAATGGGTCATCGAATTCGTTCGCAGAAGCGGGGAAGGGGAAGCATGAAGTACCGGACAACGTCCAAGAAGTACAAGACATGCATCCACTACGACCGCGCCATGGAAGGCCTTTCGGCCACCGTGCTTGATATCAGGCACGACAGCGCACGGACCTGCCCCATCATGCAGGTGCGCTTCGAGGACGGCAGGGAGACGCTCATGCTCGCCCCCGAGGGCATCATGGTGGGAGAGGTCATCTCCTTCGGCAAGAAGGGGCGCATCAGCGTGGGAAACGTCTCCGATCTGGGGAGCATCCCTGAAGGTACCTTCGTGTACAACATCGAGAACACCCCCGGTGACGGCGGACAGTTCGTCCGTTCAGCCGGCACGTTCGCCACCGTGGTCACACAGGACACAGGCAAGACCGTCGTCCAGCTTCCCTCAAAGGTCATGAAGACCTTCAACGCCTCGTGCAAGGCATCCATCGGCATCGTCGCCGGCGGCGGAAGGCGTGAAAAGCCGTTTGTGAAGGCTGGGAAGAAGCACCACCTCATGCGGGGCAGGCCGACAATCTACCCGCGGGTGAATGCGACTGCCATGAACGTGGTCGACCACCCGTTCGGCGGCGGCGGCCACGACCATGCAGGTCGGCCTACGACGGTATCAAGATCAACACCTCCGGGACGGAAGGTTGGACACATTGCTGCCAAGAGAACCGGGAGGAGAAGGTAAATGGCGAGAAAGAAGTTTGTATATCGGGGATATGAGCTCGAGGAGCTCCAAACCCTCCCCATGCAGGATGTTATCGGTCTTCTTCCTTCGCGCCAGAGGCGCTCCCTCACGAAGGGATACTCTGACAAGCAGAAGAAGCTTCTCACACGATTGAGAAATGCGAAGAAGGCCATGGAAGGCGGAGAGCGGATCATAATTCGCACACATTGCAGGGACATGATTATCCTCCCCGAGATGATAGGCCTTACCGTGGGTATCTATAACGGAAAGGAGTTTAAGGTCGTGGAGCTTGTCCCCGAGATGATCGGGCACTACTTTGGCGAGTACGCTCTCACGCGTGGACGCGTGAAGCACAGCTCGCCCGGTGTCGGTGCAACAAAGTCCTCTATGTACGTACCACTGAAGTAAGGAGATGGATACATTGGCTGCATATTCATTCACGAAACAAACGGACCCCACAAAGTCCGCCCGTGTGTACGGCAAGGACTTGAGGATTTCACCAAAGCACGCCACGGAGATCTCTCGCGAGATCCGTGGCATGAAGCTTGAGGCGGCAAAGCTGTTCATGGAAGAGGTCATGGAAAAGAAGCGACCCGTCGCCTTCAAGCGGCACAACAGAAAAGTGGGCCACCGGCATGGCCTTGTGGGCTGGGACGCCGGTCGGTACCCCGTGAAGGCGAGCTCGCACTTCCTCAAGCTCCTCAAGGAGCTTCAGGCTAATGCGGAGTACAAAGGTCTTGACGTGGACCGATTGAGGATAATCCACGCCGCCTCGTACCGAAGCAGGGTCATTCCCGGCTTCGTTCCTCGTGCCTATGGCAGGGGAACGCCCTACAATCAGGTGCTGACCAACATCGAACTCGTCGTGGAGGAGAGATAATGGCTATCGAGCGCAGATTCATCGAAGAGAACATTAAGAATGCGAGCATCGACGAGTACCTCGCTAAGACGCTGGAACGCGCGGGTTACGGCGGCGTTGACATTAAGCGGAGCCCCTTGGGCACCCGCGTCATCGTCCAGGTCGAGACGCCCGGCGTCGTCATCGGCAGGAAGGGCAAAGCCATACGGAAGCTTACCACCGACCTTGAACAGGAGTTCAATCTGGAAAAGCCCCAAATCGAAGTGGAGAATCTTCCCCGGCCGGAGTTCAATGCCAACGTCATGGCAAATCTCCTCGCGTCGGACCTTGAGAAGGGCATCCACTTCAGGCGTGCCGCCTACTTCCTCCTGAGAAAGATAATGTATTCAGGCGCCAAGGGCGTCGAGATCATCATATCCGGCAAGCTTACCGGCGAGCGTTCCCGTTCGGTCAGGTTTTACCAGGGATACATCAAGAAGTCGGGCAATCCCGCCCTTGAAAATGTATCCACGGGATACGCCACGTCCAAGCGAAAGCTTGGCGCCATCGGCGTCAGGGTAAAGATCATGCCGGATGACATATCACTGCCTGACGAGGTCATCATCAAGGAAGGTGTCTTCGATCATGTCACACCAGCCCCGGTCGAACAGCCGCAGGCAGAAGAAGTGGAGATGGCAGAAGAGATTGTCGAGGAGGAGCTCCCCCTGGACGATGAGTCCGTCGAGGAGGCCCCAGTCGAAGAGAAGGCAGAGGAAGAACCACTGCCTGATGCAGAGGAAGAACCACTGCCTGATGCAGAGGAA
>JAHKLV010000022.1 GCA_020854925.1 Candidatus Methanofastidiosia archaeon
GGCGTCGTCCAGCGTCCCCACGGTGTCTACCATCCCCGCCTCGTAGGCCTCGGTGGCAAGCCAGATGCTCCCGTCCGCTATGGCAAGCGCCTCGGACGAGGTCATATCACGCTCGAGGGCCACGGTGCGCACAAACCTGTTGTACGAGTCCATGACGCTTGCCTCAAGCCAGGCATACTCCTCAGAGGTGAGCGCCCGCCAGTCCGCACCCATGTCCTTGAAGGCGCCTGTCTTGATAACGGTGATGCGCAGGCCGAAGTCACGGTAGTATTGGCTTGCGTCGGTATGCACGTAGATGACCCCGATGTTGCCCACGAGACATTCCGGCCCCACGACAATGGCATCGGCACCAAGCGACAGGTAGTAGCCGCCGGACGCTATCATGCCGCCGGAGTAGACCACCACGGGTTTATGCGCCCGCAGCGCGGTGAGCGACTGGTACAGGTCCACCGTCGCCCCGACACCGCCCCCCGGGGAGTCGAGCCAGAGCACCACGGCGCCGATGTTGGCGTCTTTACCGAGGCGGTCAAAGAGGTCGTAGGCCGTACCTACGTCCTCGCTGTCCAAAACCCCGTACATGCGCACGAGGGCCACGGCGCCGTCGGGGGCGAGGGATTCAGACCGCAGGGCAACGAGCTGCGCCCGCAGGGAGGCAATGGTGTCCGCGTCTATGGCGGATGATTCGAGGATCGTCACCGTGCCGCCGGTGGGGCAGGGTGCGCAGTCCTGTGCCGCCTCGTTGCCGGTGATACACCCTGATACGACAAGGATGCAGACAAGGAGGAGCCCCAGAAGAGATGCTTTTATATGCATGGTAAAAGTATTTAAAGGAATTATTTATACCTTGCGACCCGGCCGACGGCGCGAGATGAGAGTATGCAGTACGACGAGAAGCGCACCATCTCCGGCATGCCTTTGTGGTATGCCATATACATCCCATACAAGATAGGGCAGGCGGTCATCAGCACCATCATCCCCATGCTCATCCTTTCCTTGGGGGGGACAGGTACGAAGGTGGGCCTTGCCACCATGCTCTTTTCCCTGGTCACCATGACGTTTGCCGTGGTATGGGGAAAGCTTTCCGACGCGCGGGAGCTTCGAAAACCCTTTATCCTCATCGGCATCGGCGGCACCATCCTCTGCCTGCTGCTCATGTACGTGTCGACGACGCATCTCTATGTCATTATCTGTTACGCACTGTGCGCCGTGCTCATGGCCGCAGAGCCCCCCATCACGCCGGTCTACCTTCTGCGCAACGCACACAAGAGCGAGTGGGACCGGGCGCTGTCCCGGTTCAACACCCTGTGCGGGTGGGCGTGGGTGTCGGGGCTCGGGCTTGGCGCCGTCCTTGTCTACGCCGTATCGCTCCACACCATCGCCCTTGTCACGGCGGCCATCGTCGGCCTCTCCCTCTTCACGGCCCATTTCTGGATGCCCGATGCACCGGTCTACCTCATGCGCCCGAGGATAGCCATCATAGTGTCCCAGGTGGTCGAGCGCCGCCGGTTCCTTCCCAATTACGTGCTCCACCTCCCTCGCCTCCCCCACATTCGGAGCTCCAACAACAGGCTCTTTTTCCTTGCAAGCCTCATTCTTTATGTGGGCACGAACCTTATCTACCTTCCCGTCATACCGTACCTTACCGACCAGGGGCTTGCGAACTCGTCAATATTTGTGGTCATCATCGCCAACTCCATCGGGTCCGCGGTGGTCTACGAACGCATCGCCCCCCTCATCTCCCGGCGGGGCTGCATAGCGCCGCTGGTGACGGGTGTCATCGGGCGCCTCATCCTCATACTCGTGATGGCGGCGTGCGTCCTTGGCGTGGTGCCTGCGCCGGTCGTGGTCTTTTCCGCCGCCTTCTGTCTCGTGGGTGTTACCTGGCCGTTTATCTATCTGCCTTCCATATCCTTTGTCACCCACGCAGCCACCGAGGGCACACAGGGGGCGCTCATGGGCAAGTACAACTTCGTCACCACGTTCGGCCTCATGACCGGCAGCCTGCTCGCGGGGTATCTCTACGATAATGTGTCGTTTATCGCCTCGCTTCTCGGTGCCGCCGTGCTGCTCGTCCTTTCCTCGGCCGTCTTTCACCGTAGCGTACGCGAGCCGGCCGCATGCCAATCCTTAAATATTCTCCAGCCGTAGGGAATGAGAAGGTGGCATGAATGGTAGAACAAGGTGAACAGGCTCCCCCCTTCTGCCTGCCCAATCAGGCAGGCGAAGGTGTGTGCCTCCATGACATAGCCTCGTGGCTCGTGCTCTATTTTTACCCGAAGGACGGGTCCTCGGGCTGTACGAGGGAGGCGAAGGACTTTTCCGCGCTTCGTGGCGAGTTCGACACCCTTGGCGTGCGCGTTCTCGGCATGAGCCCTGACACGCCCGCCAAGCACCGCTCGTTCATTGAAAAGGAGGGCCTTGCCCTCGAGCTTCTCAGTGACGAGACACCCGACCATGGCGTGCTTCGCGCCTATGGCGTCTGGCAGAAAAAGCAGATGTACGGCAGGGAGTACGAGGGTGTGGTGCGTACGACGGTCGTCATCGGCCCCGACGGTGTCGTACGCCATGTATGGGGGAAGGTAAAGGTCCCCGGCCACGCCGAAGCCGTGCTCTCCTTCATGCGCGAGCTGGTCGCCGGGTAGGGACCCATCCCTTTTCTTTTTTAGAGTGCCGCTATGTCTTCCTGCCCGATGATGCGGTGGGGTAGTGCGGTGGCGAGCACGTCCTTGGTCCGCTCGATGTCATCGGTCTTGAGGATGAGGATCGCCTTGTTCCGGCACGCGATGCTAAAGGCGTAGAGATAAAGGATGTTGATGCCGCGCTCGCCAAGGGCGCGGGCAATGCCTGACAGGCTTCCCGGCGCATCGTCGACCTCGACGCCGACGACATGTGCCTTCTTCACGGTAAATCCCTCCGCGGTGAGGGCGTCATAGGCCGCATCGGGGTCGCTGACGATGCACCGGATAATGCCAAAATCGCCTGTTTCGGCGATGGAGGCCGCCTTGAGATTGATGTTGGCGCGCTCGAGGGCCTGCGTGAGGTCATAGAGGCGCCCCGGCCTGTTTTCCATAAAGACTGATATCTGGTATACCATTAGAGCATCCTCCTGTCTATGATGCGCTGTGCCTTGCCTTCGCTGCGGGGAATCTTTCCCGGTTCCACGAGGCGCACCCGAACCTTGATGTTGAGCACGGCGTACATCTCGTGCTCGATGGCACGCTGGAGCTCGATTATCTCCCCCATGGAGTCGTTGAAGAGCTCCCCTGTCACTTCCACGTAGACCTCCATGTCGTCCAGCGCCCCCTTGCGTTCCACATAGATCTGGTAATGGCCGCTCACGCCCTGTATCTTGGAGAGCACGTGCTCAATCTGGCTGGGGAAAACGTTAACGCCGCGCACGATGAGCATGTCGTCCGTACGCCCAACGATGCGTCCGATGCGCTGGTCGCTGGCGTCGCACCCGCACCGGGAATCATACAGGTGCGAGATGTCACCGGTCCTGAAGCGTATGACCGGGCATGCCTCCTTCCACAGCGACGTGAAGACGATCTCCCCCTTCTCCCCCTCGCCAAGCACCTCGCCTGTCTCGGGGTCCACCACCTCGACGAGGTACTTGTCGTCCCAGATGTGGAGTCCGTCCTGCCCGGCGCATTCCATCCCGACGCCCGGGCCGCCAAGCTCGCTCATGCCGTAGATGTCGTAGGCCTTGATGTCAAAGGCGTCCTCGATGCGCCGCCGCATGCTGTCAGACCACGGTTCGGCCCCGAAAATGCCCACCGAGAGGGGAAGTTCCTTGGGGTCGATGCCCGACTCTGCCACCACCTCTGAAAGGTAGAGGGCATACGAGGGGGTGCAACAGAGCACATCGACGCCAAAGTCCTGGAGGATCTTGACCTGCCGCGCGGTGTTGCCGCCGCTCGTGGGAACGACCGACGCCCCGAGAAGCTCGGCGCCGTAGTGGAGGCCAAGACCGCCGGTGAAGAGGCCGTATCCGTAGGAGTTCTGTATGACCGACCCTTCACCGACGCCGGCAAGGCGCAGGCAGTCTGCCACCATGGACGCCCATGTGGCGATGTCAGCCTTCGTGTAGGAGACCACCGTGGGGCTTCCTGTCGTCCCGGAGGAGGCATGGTATCGCACGACGCGCCGCTTGTCCACCGCAAGGATGCCGGTGGGGTAATAGGAACGAAGCTCCGCCTTTCTAAGGAAGGGCACGTGAGCGAGGTCTTCCAGCGAACGCAGGGCGTCCGGGTGGAATCCCGCCGCCGTAAAGGCCTGCCGGTAGTGGGGGGCGTGGTCGTAGCAGTAGGAAAGGGTACGTTTCAGGAGCGAAAGGCGCTGTGCATCGTTCATAGGTTCACCTTGCTATGTACCACGCACTTTACAATAAAATAGTTGTTGCACAATCGAAACCGATATGACGCTATGCGTCAGAGAAGATGGAGCCCCGGGGGGGCTTTGAACCCCCGACCTGCCGATTACGAGTCGGCCGCTATACCAGGCTAAGCCACCGAGGCATGCGTAAGGCCTATTCCTCAAGGGTGAGGTAGCCTTTCCTTTTTAACCAGTCACTCTGGGCCTTCGTGTATTTAAAGATAATGTCGCCGCGGATGTCGCTCTGCAGCTCCCATGGTTTGACAAGAACGATGTCCTGTTCGATAAGCCAGGTCTTTCCCCGCCGCTTCGTCTTGACGCGGCACAGGCGCGTGTTGCCGTCGAGGCAAACCACGCTCATCTTTCCGAATCCCATGCGCTGTTCGATGATGCCGAGGACCTCATCGTTTTTTGGGAGCCGGATACGTGATATTTGGTCTTCCTCGCTTGGTGGTTCATATTTTTTTGGTCTTGTATATATGGAATTCCCTCCAGTCTTCCATTTTTGAGTGCGTATTTAAATCTTATGGTGCGGGGCCCTGGCAGGCCGGACAGCGAGGGGCACATCGCCTTCCTCGGGAGAAGGGCCGATACGAAAACCTTTATAACAAAACACCCCTTGTGGTGGATAGGTGACTTGCATGGATGAAGACGTGATGCTGATGATACCGGGGCCCACCATCGTGCCTCCGCGCGTCACACGGGCCATGAGCCGGCCCATCATACCCCACCGGGGTTCTGCCTTTTCAACCCTCTTCTTACGCCAGATCGAGCGGCTCAAGGCCGTGTTTCGCACGTCGGGGGACGTGTTCATCTTGAGTGGCTCTGGTACGGCTGCCATGGAAGCGGGCCTGGCAAACGTCATAGCACCCGAAGACACCGTCCTCTGCCTTGTCAATGGCAAGTTCTCCGAACGATTCATGGAGATAGCCGAGGCCTTCGGTGCCCGCGCCCATGTCATCTCCTACGAATGGGGAACCGCCGTCGAGGCAAGGGACGTTGAGGAGTTCTTGGACGAGCACCCCGAGACGAAGGCGGTGACCATGGTCTTTAACGAGACCTCCACCGGTGTACGCAATCCCGTTGCCGACGTAGGGCGTGTTGTTGCCAAGACCCCTGCACTCCTCATCGTCGACACGATATCCGCGCTGGCGGGCGACGCCTTTGAGACCGACGCCTGGCATGTCGACATCTGTGCCACCGGTTCCCAGAAGTGTTTTGCCCTTCCCCCGGGCCTTGCCTTTGTTTCGGTGAGCGACAAGGCATGGGAGGTCATGGAGCGGACCAGGAGCAGCACTTACTACCTTGATCTTCGCCGGTACCGCAGTGATAAGGCCAAAGCGCCCTACACGCCGCCGGTAACGCTAGTCTACGGCCTTGAGGCCGCCCTTGACATCATCGAGGAGGAGGGCCTTGACGCGCGCATCGCCCGCCACCAAGAGCTGGCGGCCTTGGTCAGGGAATCATGCGTGGCCATGGGATTCTCCCTCTTTCCCGCCTCGGAGGACATCTGCTCCGCCACGGTGACATCGCTTACCTGCCCGCAAGGGATCGACCCCTCGGCGCTTCGCAAGGTGCTCTCAGACCGCTACAACATCGCCATAGCGGGGGGGCAGGCGCAGGTCAAGGACACGATCATTCGCATCGGGCACATGGGTGTCGCATCCTACCGCGAGGTCTACGCGACGCTGGCGTGCCTGCGTGAGGCGCTTGAAGAGCTTATGCCGTAGGATAACGGCATGAGCCTTCTATTTTCA
>JAHKLV010000152.1 GCA_020854925.1 Candidatus Methanofastidiosia archaeon
GATGCCACGAAGGACCTCCTTGACCTCCTTCTTTGTCTCTGACATGGTGATATGAGGGAAGGCGACCACCAATTAAAACCTTTCGGTAAGTGCGGCTTTGCACATAAAGCCCAAAGAACCGAAAGATTTATAAAGTCATCCTTCTTTCTGGCAAATGCCCTTATGATAACAAAAAGAGAGTTGCTAGGTTCGTTGTTCCTGCGATAGTCCTTTTCGTTATATAAGTAGTAGGTTAAGAGAGGTGAATATCGATGGAATACAACGACCGTAGGCGTAGTTTCGGTGGTCCGCGCGAAATGCACAAGGCAACATGCTCGGACTGTGGAAAGGAATGTGAAGTTCCGTTCAGGCCAACAGAAGGCCGCCCTGTATACTGCAGGGACTGCTACGAAAAGCACAGATAATTGCATTTATTGCGATAAACCCGTTCACCGCTGGGGCCACGTCCCACGCGGTGGACCATTCTTTTTTCTATACCCTCCTGATACAATTCCCCCATTTAATCATAGGAAACCTTAATAATCCGTTTTCGAATGAACCTTCCATTGGTGATACCATGGAATCAAAAAAATCGGAACGGCTTGCACAGATGCGCGCCGTGCTTTCAAAAGACAACTTTGTATCATACTGTGGCATGGAACTCGTCGATTTTCATGAGGGATATGCAAAAATCACTATGAACATCAGGAAAGAACATCTCAATTTCTTCGGGACCGTCCATGGGGGCGCGCTCTTCAGCCTTGCTGACACGGCTCTCGGTGCGGCGGCAAACGCGTACGGTACCCTTTCCGTCGCCATTGCATGTAATATCCAGTTCATGAAGGCTGGCACAGCGGGATGCCTCACCGCCATAGCCGAAGAAACGTCGATTAACCACAGTCTTGCCACGTACCTTGTCCATATCTATGACGATGACGAGGACGAAATTGCCACATTCCAGGGCATGGTATATCGGAAAAAGCAGCCCTTGGTGTAAAGGCCCCATAGATTCTGCTGTTGAAGCACCGATCTGGCGCTTACTGTTTATACGCATACGGAACGATGCGCCCGCAATAACGGCAGGTATAGGTCCCCTTCCCTGAAAGTTCCGGGCAGACCCGGTTCACCCGATGACAATACGGGCACATGAAGTCCATGCATCCGGGGCTCGCAGATTGTACCATGACTACGTTGTCATTTCTTGTATACTTATATGTTGCGCAGTAAGCGCCCCCATGCGAGAAGGACTGAGATGAAGGGGAGGAAATCGCCCGGGATGGTTCATAATAAGAGAGATATCGGTGGTAGCCCCCCACAAAAATCGTGCCCCGATGACAGGCGGGGGTAGCTACCGTACCTGTGTTCCTTTCTTGTGTTCCTTACCTCGCGTTCGCTTTGCTTTTAAATGATGTAGTGAAACAAATGCTCACACCCATATGAAGTGATTGTATGAAAAAAGCATGCTTGTTAGTTGGGGCCGTTCTTGCAGCATCCCTCCTCCTCGTGTCAACCGGGGCCTTTACCTCCCTTACCGCAGAACGCCAGGCTACTATCGATGTTGCAGGTGACGACACGGCGCTCCTTGCCCTAGCGCCATATGCGGGACCTAACGGCGCCTATGCGGGATACCAGGATAACGGCGCGCTTTTCCTCGACCTGGCATCCATGACAGCTGCAGGGGTCAATGCTGGCGCTACTACCCTTCTGGAATATGTCTTTACCATCACCAACAACGGCACACAGCCCGTAACGGTATCGCTTCTCAAGCAGGGTGAACACAACAGTGCGGTATCATTTTTTGACCTTGAAGACGGTGTCGTGCTCACGGTAGGACAAACGTATATTGTGTCAATAGCCATTACCACGGAGGGGCTGCAAAGCGGCGACTCCCTTCTTACTACGTTCACCCTTACAGCTATCGCGGGGGATACCTCCGGTAACAATGGGAACAACGGTAACAATGGGAACAACGGTAACAATGGGAACAACGGTAACGGTGGCGATGATGGCAACAATGGACATGGCAACGACGACGATGGATATGACGAGAGTAATCCCGGCAACAGCGGGGGCAGCAACGGCGGCGCCTAATCGCGCCGCCTTTAGGTCCGCCCTACAGCCATTTTCGTCTTTTAAAAAACACCACCATAACACCTGATACGGCTGCCATGGCGGCAAGCGTCAGGTAATAGCCGTATTTCCAGGAAAGTTCAGGCATGTGTACAAAATTCATGCCATAAATACCTGCAATAAAAGTCATGGGAATAAAAACAGTCGAAATGATCGTTAGGACTTTCATGACCTCGTTGAGCCTGTTGCTAATGCTTGAGAGATAGATGTCAAGGAGGCCAGACAGGAGGTCGCGAAAGCCCTCGATGTTTTCCACAATCTGTACCGTGTGGTCATAGACATCCCGAAGGTAGGGTGTGGTGGAATCATTGATAAGGTCGCCATCAATCTTTTCGATTCGGCCTAAAATCTCCCTCATGGGCCAGATGCTCTTTCGAAGACGGATGCTCGTGCGCTTAAGCGCCTGCAGGTGTGCAAGGTGCTCAACGTTTGGCGTCAGCATCAGGCTTGTTTCCAGCGATTCCACTTCCCCCGTGAGCGAGTCAAGGACCACGTAGTAATTATCCACAATAAGGTCGATAATCGCATACGCGAGATAGTCAACACCCCGTTGCGCCATCTTGCTTCCCTGCGCCTTCAGGCGCCCTTCTATAGGCAGGAAAAAATCACTGTCCTGTTCATGGAAAGAAACGAGAAGATTGGGATAGAGGGCAATGCTCACCTGCTCTGTATCGACTTCCGTCCCGAAAAGGGAGACCTTCTTGAGAACGAGGAGAAGAAATGATTCGAATTCCTCTATCTTGGGCCGTTGGTCCGTGTTTACAATGTCTTCCAGTACCAGGGAGTGAAGGTCTAGCAGCTCGCCTATCTCCTGGATGAGGGCGGTGCCATGAAGCCCGTGCACCTGGAGCCAGACCTTGCGCCCCGATGCAAGAGCTGCCTTGACGTGTCCCATGTCGGCGCCATCACGCATATCGACGCCGGTGGCGTCATACGTTATGAGGGTAAGGAACGTTGTTTCAGAGTACTTGTGTCCGACAGGGACAAGCACACCAGGGGGGAGTCCCGTCTTGACTGAGCGGGAAATCGGATGCTTCTTCTTCCGTCCCTCAGAACCGTGCACCCCATCCATAAGCATCACTGCATGCTAAAACTATAAATAATGCTCCCTTATACTGTATAGTGTGTATGGAAAGCATGCCCTGCCCTACGACATCACTTCAGACGATGTGCATATCTCCCTTGCCAGCGACGGCCAATCCCTCCGGTATGAACGGACATACCTGGCAGGCCATTTCGAAAAGCTCACCGTCACGGATTTTGATGAGCGGACCATGACCCATACCAAGTACTATGAGGATAAAACTCACAGTGCCATACTCCTCGGGGGATCCGAAGTTGTCATCCACCCTATCGAACCGCTTAACAAACCCGTGCCCATCGCCGACCACCTGGAAATTGCCTGCAATCACCATGTCCTCATCATGCCCAAGAGCACCGAGCGGATTTTCCTCACCTTTCCCATAGAGATAGGTGTCTTCGTACCCTACAGAAAACGCGAAAAACTCATCGACGTCATCACCTTCGCCCGCCAGAAGTACACGCTCTATGGTCCGCTCAATCTCGGCGTCGTCTGCAGGTATTGGGAAAGCGACGTCCACCGAAATGTGCCCGCCGTTGACCCGTATGTCGAGGGCGTTATTGAGCTTGCGCTTCGTAACGACACGAATGAGATCCAGGAAATATCGAAGGTGGTCTTCAGCGCGGTGGGCATGAAAATCTTTTTTGACTCATCTCTCGTGGCCATGAGGGGGTCCATGAAGATATTGTCAAAATCAATCGCCGAAACGCAATTGCGCGAAGATCCGCTTCGCAGCGGCATGCAAAAGGCCATAGAATACTACCAGGGCAAAAACATCCCCATGGTAAGCAACAAGATGGTCATGGAGTGGGGCCTGTGATCTCGATTCCCAAGGACCTGGACCTGTATGGAAGCAGGGCACTCGACATCTTTGTCGTCGTGTTTGTCATGGCGCTGACGGTCATTCTCACAAAGCTTCTCTCGAACTCAATAAAAAAAAGTCTCTCGGACCGCCTGAAGGAGGAGCAGATAGGCTACATCACCAAAGGCGTCTCGCTCACCATCTATGTCATTGTCTTTACCTCCGTGCTGTCGATGCTGGGCCTTAACTTGTCAAGCATCCTCGTGGCATGGGGATTTACGGGTATCATCATCGGCTTTGCCGGACAAAGCGTCATATCAAATCTCATCTCAGGCATCTTCCTCATGGCCGAGCGCCCAATAAAAATAGGTGATACTGTCACCATCGACAACACCACAGGGACCGTCATGGACCTGCATGTCATGTCGACGGTACTGCGGACCTACGACGGCCTCTATGTGCGCATCCCCAATGACAAGGTGTTTACCGCCAAAATCTCCAATCTTACCGTCA
>JAHKLV010000104.1 GCA_020854925.1 Candidatus Methanofastidiosia archaeon
CCTACCCCCTCCCCAGCGCCCCCACCAGCGCCTGCCGGGCGCCGGCCAGATCCAGCCCCGCCAGCCGGTCCCGCGCCGCCTCGATCCTCGCCGATGGCCCCGCGACAGCGCCCGACGCATTCGCTTGCAACGCCCGCACCACCGGCTTCTCCCGGCCGTAGCGGTCCGAGAAGGCATAGCCGACCCAGCAGTCGTCGGGCCAGCCGCTGGCGCCCATGTCGTCCGACGCCAGGAGCCAGGGCGTCAGGGCAAACATCGGCGTGTCCGCCTGGTACATGGCCAGAGTCTTGGCAGCGACCATCTTGGGCGTTGTCATCGGCCAGCGGATATCCACCGCGTTCCCCGAGCCGGCGCGATCCCGCGGCGTCCATCCGCCCTCCGTCATCGCCAGGGGGACCACAAAGCCGAACGTCTCCCGCGACCAGGCCACGACTTTCTCATAGCCCCGGAAACAGGTATCGTCGTCGAGCGCCGTCTGGCCCGGGCGCGCCCACGCCCGCCGCTGTGCGTTTATCTGTGCAAGCACAGACGGCCCCTCGTTCCACTGTGGATCGTCGGCATAGTCATCCAGCAGCCGGCGGTACTCCTCCATCGTCAGCGGCACCCCCCGCTGCGAGACGTCGTCGTAGGGATAGTCCAGCGGGCGGCCCTTCCCATAGAAATGCCCCAGGTAGACCGCCTTGCCCTCGTGCCATTGATCCTCCGTCGCCCGGATCCGCTCGAACGGGTTTTCGGAATACCCCGGCCCGTCGGGGAACCCCGCCACCGCCCCCCGCTCGGTGATCGCCTTTGCCGCCTCGGCCCAGCGCGCGGCAATGATCGCCCAGGCGCTCTCATAGTTGGGCACCTGTTTGTTGCGCCACTCGCGCTCGTCGAACGGCTCGTTGGCGAATTGCACCACCAACGGCGCGTTGTACCGCGCGTACAGGGTAACCAACTGCTCGACCGCCGCGCCGTGCGTCCACGGCCCCGGGAACGTGTAGGCAAAGCGGACGATCGGGATCACCCCCGCCTCCAGCAGCGCCCGCGCCGCCCCGCTGGTACAAAACGCGTCCGAGTCGCTGATCGCCGTCACCCACGATAGGTGCATGTCCACCAGCAGGCCGATCCAATAGTCGGCCCGCTTCATCCAGGCGGTGTGTTGCCCGCTGGGCTGCAAGTGCACGCCCCGGTTGGTGACCCGCCGGCCGCTGACCGTCTCCGGTATCTCCATCCCATCCCCCTCATGCCGTCATTCCCGCGAACGCGGGAATCCATTCTATCCCTCTCATGCCGTCATTGCCGCAACCCGCGTATTCGCGGGCGGAATCCATCCTACCCCGCCCTTTGCCCGCCCAGCAGCCCCAGCGCGCCGTCGAGCAGCGTCTGCGCCTCGGCCAACCCCTCCTCGACCTCGGCCAGGATCGCCAGTGCCTTCTCCACCAGCTCCCGCGCCGCCGCCACGTCCGGATCGGGCTCCGGTTCGGGTGTCGGCTCCGGTTCGGGCACAGGCTCAGGCGTGGGCGGCGGCTCCTCCGCCTTCTCGAACGTCAGCTCAAAGGCCGTGTGGATCAACGTCCCCGGATGCTCCGGCGTCCCCAGCCCCAGGCCCTCGATCCGGTCCGACGCGCCGGGGTCCGTGCCGGCAAAGACCGAATACGAGCCCAGCGGAGCGTTGAGGGGGAAATTCGCCCCGAACGGCTCGCCCCGCTTCTCCTCCACCGTTCCCACACTCGCGCCCTCCGGCCAGGTCAGCGTAACCTTTTCCCCCGCCAGCCGCTCGCCGGCTGCGTCGACCACGTCGATAAAGACGTGATGCAGCCCCCCGGCCTCCTGTTCGTTTTTCCAGCCGACGCGCGTCAGCCGGTACAGCGCGCCCGGCGCGCCGGTGACACTCACCAACCCGGCAATCCTGCTATCCACCTCGACCATCGTATCCTCCTCATCGTCAGTCCCCGGAGCCGGCGGCTCCGGTTGGGGGCCAGGTACCGGCTCGACCACAGGCGCCGCCGCCCCGTATCGAGCGCGCAGCTCGTCGGCCGTGCCCCGGTACCAGTTCAGGTCCAGCCGCGTCGGGAACCCCTGGACGGTCCCCTTGTCCACCACCGCATACTGCCAGAACTCCCAGCCGCTCACGTCGGGCGCCGTCACCCCGTATTGGGCCAGCCACAACGAGCGATCTTCCAGCCACTCGGCCATATTCAGCGAGCGGTAGAACGCCAAGTTCGTGTACACCCCCGTCCGCCGCCCCGTCCAGGCGTCGGCCGCCTCCAGGAAACTCCTGACCTTCTCCTCGGTCGTCCCGCCCACCTCGACGTCGGCGAAACAGGGCAGCTCGAACGGCCGGTCGCCCAGGGCGTTGGCGAAAAATGCCGCCTGGCCGTCCAAATCGGGCAGTAGAAAGTGATAGCCGCCCCGCAGCAGGCCAATCGACCCCGCGCCCCGGTAGTGACTATCCAGCGCCCGGTCCACCTCCAGCCCGTCATAGTCCGGCCACTTGTTGGCGCCCGACACCCGCAGCAGGCAGAACGAGAACCCCTCCCGCCGGACCAAGTCCCAGTTTACGTTTGTCTGGTACTTGCTGGCGTCGAATCCCCGTGCCCGTCCCACAGAAACCGGCGGCGCGGTTTCGATCCGGTCGTGGATCATCCGGGCCAGAGGCAGGTCCACCGCGTACAGCTCCCAGGGGCTGCCGGCCGCGGCCGTAAAAGGCGTCGCGACCACGATATAGGGATCCTTCATCAGCTCCTGGTCGTACCAGACCAGTTGCTCGAAATAGCGCCGCCGCGCCTCCTCGAGGTTGACCTGGTCGTCGGCCGTAGCCATCCAGCCGCCCGGTTCTTTTACCACTAGCAAGCGGTCGATGCCGCACTCGTTGATGATCGTGCGCGGCATACTCACGCCTTGCTCACTCAGCCACCGGGCGACTTTGCGGTAGCGCAGGCACCACCAGCCCTCGCCGGGACGTTGGGCATCCATCTCCGCATCCATCCGCGGCCAGCCGTATTCGTGCAGCCCGAGCAGATCCTCGTCGCCCATCGCCCGAATGATGGCGGCAAACTGCCGCCACGCCCCCTCGGGCGGTTGCCCCACCGAAAAGTTGCCCCACACCACCCGCCAGCCGGCGCCGTGGGCTAGGCGCAGGAACTCGGCCGTCGCCTCGACCAGCAGCGCCCGTTTCGCCGGATCGAACAGCCCCAGCCCGAGCGGCTCGTTCCAGCTCTCGACGGCATAGGCCCACGGCCTCGCCGCCATCCAGGGACGCAGGTGCTGGTACAGCTCCCGCCCGCCCGCCGCCCCTTTCAGAATCATCCGGTCCTGCACGTCCTCGGTCATGTGCACCCGGACAACAACCTTACATCCAGGGAAAGGATTTTGTTCCGGCGGGTTCACCACCTTGACCCACTCGCTGTTGACCGTCGCCGCCACAGCATTGTCCATGCCGTGGAAATGCGAGCCCAGTTTGGAATTGCTCACAGCGCCTCCACCTCCACCCCCAGTTGCTCCATCAGGTCGAGCACCTGCAGCGCCTCGGCCGCGGGCCACCCTCGAAACGCCTGGACCGTGGCCGTGAGCCAGTCCGCCAGCGCGCCGTCGGGGATCTCGATCTCCCACCGGCGTTCCGCATCCTCCCAGCGCAACAGCTCGCCCTCCCGCCGCAGGCAGACAGCCTCGGTCTCCGCCTCCGTCATGCGCACCGCGTCCAGCACCCGGCTGGCCTTATAGATCGTGTCGACGTTGCCCTCCAGCGCGCCGACGATCTTGTCCAGCATCAGCCGCTGCCAGGTCGTCAGTTCTAACCGCATCCCCCCTCCTTTGCTCACAGAATGTACCCGACGATCTGCACGATCACGGTTGCCGAAAGTGCCCCTGCCACTACCACTTCAATGTCACCGCTTGCATCACACGGACAGAACCCTGTGCGCTCGCCATAGGAATTTGTCCCCCCGACTTCGTTGCCGTGGACTGCCAGAGCCGAGCCGGTCCCCGCGCCCTTGGCCCGCACATTCACCGATTCTCCCGTTCCGGCAGCAGATGCCCACTTGGCCAACAACCGAACAAACACCCCGGCAATCCCTGCGGGGCAACCAAATGTGGCCGATGTATCAATGGTATGGGTTGCCACAGTTTTGCTGTCCCCATCCCAGTCATAGTGCGTAAGCGCCGGGCTGCACGGCACAACCACATAGCCGGTGTAGGCGGTCGAGTTGCGGTAGGGTCGCAGATTGGACGTGTAGAGAATATCGCCGGCAGTTGTTTGCCCAACTAAACCGACAGATAGACCACCGGCAATCGCTACATCCCCATCGTCATACAGCCGCTGTTTTATGGTTGTGTTATTGTAAAAGCCGTAAGTACACGCTGTAATACCGTAACCAAATGTCATTATTGAGCCTGAAGAAGAGAACCCAATCCTGTATTCGTACGAACCGGCATATGCATAGATGCTGTTGGTAGCCGCTGAATACATCACAATTTCGCCGGCAGACGCACTCTTAGCAGTGGTCGTTCCCACGACCAACCCGCCTCCTGTCCTGACACCATTTGTAGCGAACACATACCCCGTCGCCGGGTCCGTAGCCGTGGAGCCGACGTACAGCCCACCCCCCAGCCGGCCGTCCCTTGACGCGATGACATCCCGCCAGGGCAGCGTAGTCGACCCGAGATCCAGCGAAGCACCTCCGGGCAACAGGTGAGAGTAGCCTTTTCCATCGGCCCCGATCCAGAACGTGCCATCAGCCGTCTTGATCCCCGCTGCGTCGATCTGCAAGCCATAGGGCAGCGACGACGCGCCTGCGACGCTCACCAGCTGCGGCTGCCAGGCCGTCGGCCCGTCGATCTCCAATTGCACCCGATCCACTTGCACGGTCACCGCCGACGCCAGATTCTGCGCGTAGGCGCCGACAGCCAGCCCCAGATAGCTGTACCCGCTCACGTCAGAACTGGTCAGCAGATGGCACGTGACCAGGCGCACCCAGCCGTCGGGCCGCGTCTCCACGATCTCCATCGGGTAGTCCTGCGAGATCGTATCCGGTCCGGCGCCGTTGCCCTTCACCAGACGACAATACATCTTGACCTTGCCGCTTGTGTACCCCGTCGCCAGGTGCCAGTAACTCTGGGCCACCGACACATAGACGTAGCAGGACAGGTTGTACCAGCGGTTAACGGCAGGCGCCAGCCGTGGCGTGATCGTTCCCGAGTAGTAGATCTGGTAGGCCTCGCCAATGACCTCCGCCGTGGAGGCAGGCAAAACCCAGCGCAACCCCTTTCCCCCGTTGATGCCATAGGCCCCGAACTCGGTTGTCGTGCTCACGTCCCAGACATACCACTCGTCGGGGACGCCGTCGCCGTCGCGGTCCCGCTCAAAATCCGAGTTGACCAACAACTGCACCTCGCCGACGATCTGCGCCCGGCACGACACCCATGTCGCGCCATACGCGCTTGTGTTGCCGGCCGTGTCAAACGCTTTGAGGTTGTAATAGTACGTTATGCCGGGCATCGC
>JAHKLV010000085.1 GCA_020854925.1 Candidatus Methanofastidiosia archaeon
CCGGGGGAACGCTGCCCTCGTGGAGGTCTCCATGGGGACACCCCGATTCGCAGCACATGACATTCCCACCCTCTTGGGCTCCGAGGAGGCGGTGGGCGTGTTGCTTCCGATTGACGGGACATCGTATGCCGTCACGTGCGTTTCCATGGGCAATCCGCACTGCGTCATAGTCACCGACGAGATAACGGACGGCTTGGTGGCCGGCCTCGGCCCCCGCATCGAGCGCCATGGGGCGTTTCCGGCACGCACGAACGTCGAGTTCGCCCGGGTCGTCGACCCGCACACCATCGAGATGCGCGTCTGGGAGCGCGGTGCAGGAGAGACCCTCGCCTGCGGCACGGGCGCGTGCGCCACATTGGCCGCCTGCGTGCGCCTTGGGCTGTGCGAACGCGCCGTCTCCATGCGCCTTCGCGGCGGCACCATGGACCTGCGGTGGGACGAGGGTGGCTCGGTCATCGTGCGCGCCCCCGCCGTCACCGTATTCACAGGAGAGATATGCATATGAAGGGAAGCACACGACTTGCATCACTTGGCAGCTACGCCTTTGCCGAGGTGGACAACCTGGTCGCCTCATTACGCTCACAGGGCATCGAGCCCATCGACTTCGGGGTCGGGGACCCTGTCGACCCCACGCCGTCACTCGTGCGTTCGGCCTGCAAGGCTGGCGTCGACGAACGGGCGGCGGCCGGCTATCCGAGCTACGTCGGGGCGTCCGAGTACCGGGACGCGGTGGCAGCATGGGCGCAGCGCCGCTTCGGGCTCTCGCTTGACCCCGCCACCGAGATAACGAGCACCATCGGCGCCAAGGAGGCGGTTTTTCATCTGCCGCTTGCCTTCGTGAATCCCGGGGAGTACACCGTCTCGCCAAATCCGTATTATCCCCCTTACGAGCGAGGAACGCTTTTCGCGGGGGGGCACACGCATTTTCTGCCCCTCGATGAGGAACGGGGGTACCAGGCCGACCTCTCGGCCATCCCCGACGACGTCCTGGCACGGACACGGATCCTCTGGCTCAACTACCCGTCAAACCCCACCGGGGCGCTTGCCTCCAAGGCGTTGTACAAGGAGGCGGTGGACCTTGCCGTGGACCATGACATCATCCTCGTGTCGGACGAGTGCTACAGCGAGATGTACTACGACGTTGTCCCGCATTCGGCTCTCGAGTATGGGTATGAGAACGTGCTGGTGGTCCAGTCGCTTTCCAAGCGTTCGAACATGACAAACTACCGTGTGGGATGGGTCATGGGCGACCGGGATGCCGTTTCCCTGTTCAGGAAGGTAAAGACGAACATCGACAGCGGGACCCCGACCTTTGTGCAGGATGCTGCTATTGCGGCCCTCTCTGACGAGCGGCACGTGTCCGACATGCGCGAGGGGTACCGCCGGAAGCGTGACATCCTCTGCCGCGCCTTATCCGATGCAGGGTATCCCGAATGCGTTCCCGAGGCGACCTTTTATATCTGGCAGCGCGTGCCCGAAGGCCTCGACGGCGTCGAGGTGGCAAAGCGCCTCCTCGACCCTTCCATCGGCATCGTGGCAACACCGGGCGCCTGGATAGCAAAAGAGGTCGACGGGCACAATCCGGGAACGCAGTATCTGCGCTTCGCCCTCGTCCCGTCGATTGATGCCTGTGCTCAGGCGGCAGAAAAGATACGTGGGGCGGACAGCCTACACCCCTAAGGCTGCAAGAATGTCCGCAAAGACCACCTCTATCTGCTTGTTGCCATCGATGGTGACAAGCTTTCCCTCTTTTTCGTATAAGTCAATAAGCGGCCTGGTCTGGGCCTCGTACTGTGCCAAGCGATTGCGGATGACCGCTTCCTGGTCGTCGGAGCGCTGGTAGAGCGCCGCGCCGCACTGGTCGCACACACCCTCCTTTTCCGGCGGCTTTGACACCACGTGGTAGACGGCACCGCACTGGCACGAGCGCCTGCCCGAGAGGCGGGTGACGATGGCCTCGCTCGAGACGTCGATGTTCACCACGGCGTCGATGTCGAATCCGAGGGAAGCCCCAATTTCCTTGAGCGCCTCGGCCTGGGCAATGGTGCGGGGAAAGCCGTCAAAGATGAATCCCTCCGCCGTGTCCTGCTCCCGCAGGCGCTCGGCGATAAGGTCCTTGATGAGGCAGTCGGGCACAAGGAGCCCCGCGTCCATGAACTTCTTCGCCTCGATCCCGAACGGGGTCTGGCGCTTCACCGCTTCACGCAGGATGTCGCCCGTGGATATCTGGGGCACGCCGAGGCGGTCCTTGAGCATGGTGGCCTGGGTTCCCTTCCCCCCGCCAGGTTTTCCAAGTAGTATGATTCTCATGGTATGCACCTAGGAATGGAGAAAAAGCTGCGATTAAATACATTTCGGTAAAAAAAGGAAGGAAAAGAAAAGAAAAAAGGCCGCCTCATACCGGGCGGAGCGTTCCGAAGAAAACCTGCCATGCCAGCGCCGTCTTGGCCACGAGGCTGAGGACGATGTACATCTTCTCCCCGAAGTAGTAGCTCTTCCAGCGTCCTACCTCCATGTACTGGAGGACCATGTTTGCCGCAAAGCTCATGAAGAAGATGAAGATGGTGGCAAAGATGTAGTAGACGAAGGTGGGAACGCCCCCTGCGTCGCCACCCGCACCCGCGAGGTGCATGGCGATGACAATCCAGGGCCCTGCCCCCGCAAAGCACCCGAAGAGGTACGAGGTCCAGTTGGTCTTTTCCGTCTTCTGATTGTGCAGCTCCATCATGAGGCCAAAGAGATTCATGCATGCGTTTATCATGAAGATGAGGATGAGCGCCGCGACATCGTAGACGCCGGTGAGCATGGCGATGACGACGATCATCACCGAGGAGCTGACCGAGTACTCGTACCAGCGCAGGTAGTTGATGTGCCGCTTGAGATTGTCGACATACCAGCGGTAGCCCACCGTTGCCAGGTAGAAGTGGCAGACGGCGGAGATAAGCAGGAAGAGCGCTATGGCGGGGCCGATGCGTACGGTGGCGAGGTCCTTCATGACGGTGTCAAGCATCTGTGTCTGTTCACTGAAGTAGACATAAAAGGACCGTATGGGCAGCGAGAAGTCGTTGCTCACGGCAAAAAGCACCATCGCCTGCACAAGGTGGAGCGCCCCCATGAAGGCGTTGAACTTGCGCAGTCCCACAAACGTGGGGTCAGTATATGCAGTGGGTTCCATCACTATGTATAGGGTATTATCTCATATATGAATCTTTATGTTTTTCATCGTCATCCTTATATGCCGTGGGGCGTATCGGTATCCATGGACACCTATGATGTCGTGGTGGTGGGAAGCGGTGCCGGCGGCGCCACCCTTGCCCGCGAGCTGTGCCGCTGGGGATTTTCCGTGTGCGTGGTGGAGCGGGGCCTTCGCCACGACATCGTCGGCGGTGGCGCACATGCGGCCGCGTATACCGATACGGTGGTCTCCACGGAGGGTGTGCCCATACACCGCGCCATCATGGCGGGTGGGACCACGATACTTTCCGCCGGCAACATGGTGCCGTGCCTCGAGGGGCCCCTGCGCCGGCGCGGCATAGACATTTCCGGCGAGGTGCGTGCCCTCCAGGAGGAACTCTCCCTTTCCCCCCTTTTGCCGTCCCTGTGCCACGAGGCGACCGAGGCGGTGGCACGGGCGGGCGCCGCTGCCGGCATGCCGTTTGAGCCGCTCGTGAAAGGCATCGACCCGTCTCGGTGCGACGGGTGCGGCCTGTGCCTTACGGGATGCGCCACCGGGGCGAAGTGGACGGCGCTCTCGTTCCTTGACGAAGCCGTCTGGCTTGGTGCATCGGTCAGGTACGGTGCCCGGTGCACACAGGTGCTTGTACAAAACGGACGTGCCACGGGAATCGAGATCGAGACTGAAGAAGGGATAGCATCCATCGGCGCTCGGAACGTTGTCCTGTGTGCCGGCGGCCTCGAAACCCCGGTGATTCTCCAAAAGAGCGGCATCGAGGCGGGCAGGCACTTAAGCGTCGACCTGCTCTCCCATGTCTACGGCATCGTGAAGGGCCGGACGTTTTCCCGGGAGCTCCCCATGACCCTTGTGTGCACGGCACGCCTTGGGGACGAGGGCTACATCCTCTCTCCCAGCGTAAACGCCCGAGCCGTGTCCCGGCACCTTTCCTCACGGGGCCGCACCGATGTCGGCGTTGCCAATGTCCTGGGGCTCATGATAAAGATCCGTGACAGCGGAGAAGGCCGTGTCTTCCCCGATGGCACGGTCTCCAAGCGTGTCACCGATGCAGATAGGAACATCTTCGAGCATGCCCGTGCCGCGGCGCGCAGGGTGCTCATCGCTGCGGGAGCGGAGCCGGACACCCTGTTCGAGTCCTCGATAAACGGTGCCCATCCCCTTGGCAGTGCGGCCATCGGCGAGGTGGTCTCCCCCACCCTCGAGACGCGGGTGTCTGGCCTGTACGTGTGCGACGCCAGCGTGCTGCCGGAGGCCCCCGGCCTTCCCCCCATCCTCACTATCATGGCACTCGCCTTGCGGCTTGCGGCCCACCTCGCGGACCGCGCATAAACTACTTATAGCCCCTTTCAGAGGTATGGTATGGGCGGATGGCGCATGAAGGTCCTTTCGGTTGACCTTTCCTCTGGAGAGGTCAAGGACCTTCCCCTTTCGAAAAAACGGGCAACGGCAGCCATCGGCGGCACGTGCCTTGCCGCCGAGTACCTATACGAGCGCGTGCGCGGGCCGTGCGACCCCCTTGCACCCGAGAATCCCGTGGTCATCATGACCGGGCCCCTCACGGGCACGGGAATAGCCTCCACAGGGCGATTCTGCCTTGCCACCCTCTCCCCGCTCACCTCGTGCTTTCTACAGTCGCATGCCGGCGGCCACGTGGGCCCCGAGCTCAAGTACGCAGGGTACGACGGTCTCGTCATCACCGGCGCCGCCGAAGAGCCGGTGTACCTCTCCATCGAGGATGACCATGTCGACATCGTTCCCGCGGGGGATATGTGGGGAGATACCGTTTCCCGAACGGTGCGAAAGCTTGAGGAACGGGCCGACCCGGAGGCCAAGAGCCTCGTCATCGGACCCACCGGCGAGCGCCTCGTTCCCCTGGCGTGTGTGCAGAGCGACGTGTACCGCGCCTGCGGGCGTGGCGGTGCCGGTGCCGTTTTTGGTTCCAAGCGCCTCAAGGCCGTGGTGATCAGGGGAACAGGGGGGGTAGACGTGCATGATCCCGAGGCGATGGTGGGCATCATGTCGGAAACGCGCGCCATGGCGCGAAAAGACCTCAACGGCTTCTCCCGTTATGGTACGGCCAACGCCGGTACGCTCACCAATGCCGCAGGCGTCCTTCCCACGGCCAACTTCACCCGGGGCACCTATGAACACATGGGAGACATTGTGGGCTCCTCGCTCAAGGAGACGGTCTGGAAGGGGCGTCGTGCGTGCTTTGCCTGCCCCATTGGCTGCTCGCAGTTCAGCGTCTCCGAAGGCGTGAGGACCGAGGGACCCGAATACGAGACGACCTTTTCCCTCGGTTCCTGCGTGCTCAATCATGACCCTGCCGTGCTGGTGGAGGCCAACGCCCTGTGCAACGACCTGGGCCTTGACACCATGTCCGCCGGCGTCACCATCGCGTGGGCGATGGAGGCCTCTGAGCGTGGTCTCCTGCCCGAGCGTATCCCCTGGGGGGATAAAACGGCCATCTGCCGTCTACTCAGGGAGATGGCGTACGGAGACGGGCTTGGCGCCGACCTAGCCTTCGGGTCGCGGTTTGCCTCGCGGCGCTATGGGGGTGAATCCTTTGCCATGCAGGTCAAAGGCATGGAGCTACCGGGGTACGATCCCCGGAAAACGCAGGGCATGGCGCTTGCCTATGCTACGTCCACGAGGGGCGCGTGCCACCTCCGCGCGCCGCTTTACATCGCCGAGGCCTTCACGAAGCGCAGCCCCGCCCTCACGCTGGA
>JAHKLV010000001.1 GCA_020854925.1 Candidatus Methanofastidiosia archaeon
ATACCCGGCATGGCAAGGGGGAGCGTCACGGAACGGAACTTAAAGAACCCCCGAGCTCCCATGTTTTCGGCCTGTTCCTCAAGGCTGGGGTCTATGTTCACGAAGGATGAGTGAGCGTTTAGATAAACAAGGGTATAAAAATGGAGGGTCTCGACAAGGATGATGGCAGGAAGCCCCGTAATCCAGATAGGTTTTGGAAGGATGTGGAGCTGCTCGAACAAGATCTGATTGATGATGCCGTTGTGTGATATGAACTCCCTGACGCCAAGGGCGCCTACGAACGGCGGAGCGATAAGCGGCACGAGGATGAGCGCCTTGAAGATGGTCTTTCCGGGAAACTCATACTTGTACATGACATACGCGAGCGTTACCCCGATGATGGTGGAAAAGAGCGTGGTGAAGATGGCTATGAGAAACGAGTTGATGATGGCACCGCAGTCCGTAAGCCCGATGATGAGCACGCGTTCGGTGTTCTTGTAAAAGGTCATATCCCACTGGCCGGGTGAGCGCCAGAGCTCGGGATCGTCAAAGACGGCCTTCATGTTCTGGGCGGTGAATCCGTCATCCCAGAAGGCACCCCCAATAATGGAGAGGAGGGGGTATATCATGAAAAGGCTAAAGACGAAGAGAATGAGCGCAAGCTGCAGGGTTGTAAGCCTGTCAAGCTCCCGACGCATCTGCCGCACGAACCTGACGACGCTGTTTCCCTGCACGAGTATCGCTCCAAGAAAAAGGGAAAGCCCCGCTTCCGGCGGGGCACCGGTGCTTTACAGGGCACGAATCTCCGCGAGAATCTGCTCGTATACCGCCTTCTTGGCTGCCGCCCACTCCACCGACCGTGCGTTGGAAAAGGACGAGTCCTTAAGCATCGACTCGTTGATATCCTGGGCTTCGGCCATGGTCATGAGCGGTTCACCGAGGCGGAACACATAGTCCTCCCATTCGCCCTGCGTTATCTTCCCCTCGGAAAGGGCGGTTGCCAGAGCCTGCCATGCCCGGCGTAGCTGCTCGTGGGGTTTGTCGAGCACGGCCTCCCAGTATGTCACCACCGTGCTTTCGTACGAAATGGCGAGCTCGTCCGAAAACTCGATACCCTGGTTTGCAATGGTAAGGTCGTAGAGGTCCTTGAGGACCGTGCGCGTCTTGCCAAAGTCGGTCTCAAAGGCGGATGAGATAACGGGCATCCTGTTGAGGGTGTCGATGAGCCACACACTCTGTCCCTCTGGCGAGAGGACATAGTCGAGGAAGGCATCGGCCGCCGCGCGATTGTCCGTGTTCGCGAGGATGGCGATGGGATCCCCGTTGAGCAAGGACTGTCCCGTGGGGATGATGTACTCGGTGTTCGGGTAGTCGAGCATGGAAGAGTACCCATAGAAGTCTATGGTGGTGCCGATGGCGATAAGCCCGGTCTCCACCGCATTGAGCACATCGACAGACCCGTAGTAGATTGCAGAGTTGGCGGCAATCTCGGTAAGCTTGACCCAGCCCTCTTCCCACCCATAGTTCTGGAGAATGATCTCATAGATGCGGGTGTTGGAGGTGGTGTCAGGTGCGTTTCCGATGCCGATAACGGGCGGATCGGTAAGATACGAGGGGTCTGCAAGGTCGTCCCACGTGTCCGGCGTTTCGAGGCTCAATGCATCAAGAACGGTGTGATTTACCGTAAACCCAAAGGATGAGATGGCCGCAGCAACCCAAACGGGGTCTGTGGAAGACGCCGCATACCGCTTCATAGGCGCTCCCCCGAGGGAGACGGGAATGTCCGAGAGGGAGGGGATACCGTCCTCGGAAAGGGTCGCGAGGTATCCAAGGTCCACCAGCTGGTCAAAGAGGGTGGGACCGCCGCCCCACGCCACATCGATGCCCCCGTTGTCAATGGCAGTCGGCCACAGGCCGGGGACCGGCTGCATGAAGCGTATCTTGGTGACATGGGCGTCCTGCGCCTGCGCTGAGGCGAGGAAGGCCTTTTCAAACGCTTCCTGGATGGACGTGTCGTGTCGAGTGATGATAGTCAAGGTAACGCTTTCCTCATCGTCGCCTCCGCCGCCCACGCACCCAGCTGAAAGGGTCATAAGGGCGATAAGAAAGATAACGGCAGCATGCCGTAAGAATGGAATGTTCCTGCCCGGCTTGCGGTCATAAAAAATCATGAGCAAACACCACACATGATTACATATGAAACATATTTATACCTTTTGTAAAGCACGGCCGCAAGGGCCTTCATGGACATATGGTCTGCCCAATGGCACTAGTACAGGGGAGTGGAGGGGGGCAACTCAGAAGATATGTCCATTTTCAGGCATCGGGCAAGAGATATCGAGAAATAATGACACAGTGGAGAAAATGTTTATATAATAACAAAAAGAAGGAGCATGGGATATCTTGGAACGAATCCCTGAGGTGATACATGTGAATAAAACCGCACTAGCACCATTGTTCATTCTCTTTGTCTTGTTGGTATCGGCCGTAGGGGCGGCAAGCGCCGCAGACGATGCCGCACCGGTGAAGATTGTACTAGACAAGGCACACGGGACCGCCCATGAAGGCGAACTGGAGGGATTGCCCGCCAAGCTCGAGGCATGGGGTTACACCGTTGTAGTCGTGGAAGACGCCATAACATCTTCTGCCCTGGCAGGGGCAAAAATCCTTCTTGTTCCCGTACCCATGGGGGCAGATTTTACCGATGCCGAGCGAGCTGCCATCGTAGCATGGTTTGACGCCGGTGACGTCGCCATCTGGGTGGCCGGCGACAGCGATTTTGATGGCCCCGAGTACATACCCTACCTCAACACGCTGCTGGAGGAACTTGGATCAAGCATCTTCTTCGAGAATGCCAGCGTAGAGGAACCGGGCGAGGCGTATAACGACGGCTCCGCATACCGCGTGGTTGCATCGGCATGGAACAGCGCACACCCGATTGCCGAGGGCGTTTCGAAGGAAACGTTCCATGGGCCCACCTTCATCTATGCGGAAAAGAGCGGCTCCCCCGTCAATCTTGCCACCACCTCGGTGAGCAACGTAAGCTGGATAGCTAAGAGCAGCGACGAGTCCGTCGTCGTGTCCCCCTGGCTCTCCCCCCTCATGACCCCCGGCATCGAGACCGGTTCTAAGGGACCCTTTGTCCTCATGGCCGTGCAGGAGAACGCCGGAAAAGACTCGTCGTCAAAGATTGTCCTGACGGTGGAGGCAACATTTAGTGCGTACAAGAACATGAACATGGACGGACCTTCCGAAAAGGCAATCCACGATATTCAGGGCGAGACCCTTTTGAAAAACACGCTTGCGTGGATGGAAGCGGAATCTGAGGGCAGCTCAAACACCATGCTGTACGCAGGAATAGCGGTCGTTGTCATCGTTCTCATCGCAGCCGCTGCCTTTACCATGAGGAAGAAGTAGCCCTTCCTCCCTCTTTTTATTTTTTATCTTTTCAGGAGGTATCCCCATTTCCACGTTAACCGAACAACTCAACGGCATCAAACAAGACCATTTCGAGACACTCTTTTCGTGTGCCCGCGGCTCAGCCTCCCCTGTTCAGGGCATCGAGGCCCTTGAGGAGATTCGCGAGCGGCTCATCGCCTTCATGGGCGCGTACCTGCAGCGAAAGACCGACCCCTCCATGCACCGCACCTACGTGTCGCTCACCAATAACCTCACCCGAACGCTCGGTGCCATCGAGCAGTATCTGCGCGGCGCGGGCGGCACATCCCCCCCGCCGGGGCTTGACGCCGAGGTGACAAACGCACAGCTGCTCATCGCCAGCCTGCGCCAGGTGGCGCGGACACTTGATAGGTCGGAACGCCATGGATGAACGTATAAAGGTTCTGCGTTCGGTGCTCGACCTTGAGCCATATGACGACATCCTCCCCACCGACGACCCAGAGGTCTTTTTCGTGGAACGGAAAAAGACGCGGGGCGTCTACGGATTCACCGGTGCCATGGGTGGCGACAGCATGGACGTCTACCTTGTTGTCACCGCAAACGAGGCATCATCCCGAGACATGCCCCTCTCTGAAGCAGTGCATGCCAAGGACCAGTACTACGTATTCCAGCTCTAATCGTGAGCGGGTGCACCGCTTGCACCCCACAGGAGCTCCAAAAGGTCGTTGAGCAGCACCGTCTGGCGGTCCCGGAACGAATAGAGGTCGTCCATGGCACGAGTGATGGGAAGACGGACGATGTCATCCTCGATGCGCCAGACCCTACGTGGCGTCTTGAGGGGGACCGCATACTCCTTCACACCCACCAAGGCAAGGGACGCATAGACCGGTGACGGCACGGACAGCGACCGGTACGCCGCCACGCATGTATCAAGCACTTTCATGAGTTCGGCCTGGTACTGGACAACAGGCACCGTGCGCTCGCCGTTCCGTTTTGGTTTGAGGTAAAATCCGTCAACAGCCTCCACCACGCCGTCGTAGCGGAAAAGAAGGTATGAGTAGTCGCTGTACGAGGAAAGATAGCCCTGTGTTGAGAAGCGGCCCTCCTCTGCCCATTCGGGAACGGAAAGTCCCCCCTCCAATGACCCAAGATCGTAACGTGCCCTGCCCTCGAAGGACGAAAGCGGAAGGAGGTGGAAGACAAGCTTTGCCGTTGGCACAAGGGGAAG
>JAHKLV010000247.1 GCA_020854925.1 Candidatus Methanofastidiosia archaeon
AATCGGGGTTGCCCGCGTCGATGCAGGGCGAGCCCTCCTGCAGGTGGTAGTCGCCGGGCACAAACCCGCCCGCGCCGTCGAACACGCCGGGCTGCACGAACAAGGGATCATCCGTCAACACGGCCGCACCCAGAATGATGGCCCGTTCGCCCGCGGCCACGACGCTCTCGGGCGCGCCCTGGACGAGGCTGTAGTCGATCCAGACCGACGTGCCTTCCACCGTGCCGGTCGCGTAGATCACCGAATCCACGCTCGCCTCACAGACGTTGCCCCAGAAGATCGTGTTCTCAACCCACAGGCTCGTCTGCCCGTCGCAGTACACCGCCGAGCCGCCCATGGTGGCCACGTTATCCACGATGGTGCACCCCTCGATCACGGGCTCGACCGCCTCCTGCAGATATAACGCGCCGCCATACTGGGCCACGTTGCCCACGATCAGACAGTTCCGCAGTACGGGACTGCCCCCGTAGACGTACACCGCTCCACCGAAGCCGTTGAAATCGCCGGCCACGTTGTCCATCAGCACGCAACGATCCAGGATGGGGCTGGAGTAGGCGTCCTCGCAGTACACCCCCGCGCCGCTGCCCATGCTGGAGTTGCCGGCAATGACGCACTGCTGAATCGTGGGACTGCCACCGGCACACCAGATGCCACCGCCCTGGAAATAGAACCCATTGGTGATGGTCAGGCCCTTGAGCACCGACCCGGGTCCCTCGCTGTTGGCGAACGCGAACACGTGTCCCAATCCCGTGCCGGCCACGACCGTATGGGCCACGACGTCGGGATCATCGGGGTCCGTACTGCGGACCGTGATCGCCTTGCCCAGAAAGGCGATCTCGGATTCCACGTGGGGCGTCAGTACGCCCTCGGCGTCGACCGTGGGCCGGACGATCACCGTATCGTTGTCCACGCAGGCGCGGATCGCCTCCTGAATCGTCGCGAAGTCGTCGGGCACGTAGTAGTATTCGGCGCTCCGGGCCGAACCGACTACGGCCACCAGCATTCCGATCATTAACCACATGCGTTTCATCGTTCTCCCCTTTCGAAACCGTGCCCACCAATGGGCCTGTGTACAGGAGTCTGCGCAGCGCCTTTCGATCGCGTCTGCGCGAAGCACGAGATCAAGCGTGGCGTTTCGGGAAGCACTGCCCGGACTGGCCGGGCGCATTGAGGGTCCATTGCTCACCGCAGAAGGCCGAGGGGCCGCGGCGTCTCGAGGCGTGGCCCCGCCCGGCCAGGCGATCGATCTGCTGGGATCGCTTCCCGGCGGGATACCCCTGTGACTGCTGCGCCGCCCTGCGCCGGACGTATTGTCGCACACGCTGACTCATGGGTTTTCTCCCGGCGCGCCTCCTGCGCGATCTGCTTACATAAACTTTACGGTTAAACCCGTCCGAGGCAACCGATCCTGAAACGGCCGTGATTATCGGTCCGTACAGCCACATCGTCCTCGAAGAAGGTCTCTCCGATTCGGACCGAGCGCAGATTACGGGACGCGTCGCTCGGTTGTCCGGAAGGTCTGGATGGACAATTTTCCCGGCGGTGGCGTGGCCAGGACGGCCCTACAGACGCCCTGATCCCTACACACGGCCCCGCGACCCACCCCAGCCACAGTGGATGCGGCTCCAAGTGTGAGGTTGATTTTCCCCCTCCCCTCGGTTAGCGTGGTAGGTGCGCCGGGCGGCATTGGGCCGCGGCGCGAGCCCGTGACCCCGTGAGGAGAACGAACGATGAAAAGCCGACTTCAACGCAGCGTGATGATGCTCCTTCTGATCGCGACCGTGTCTTCCGCATGGGCGGCCCATTCGGCCATCGAGCCGGATCATCGGCATAGCTGGTGGACCCTGCGCAACGACGCGGTCAATGAGCGCGTCCGGCAGGGCAACGTCGATCTGCTGTTCATCGGCGATTCGATCACCCACGGCTGGGAAGGCGGCGGACGGATTTACTGGGACCTCTATTACGCTCCCCGGAACGCCGTCAACATGGGTTTCAGCGGTGACCGCACGCAGCACGTGCTCTGGCGGCTCGACCATGGCCACCTGGAGGGCATCAGCCCCAAGCTGGCCGTCCTCATGATCGGCACCAACAACTCCAACGGCAACGACAACACCGCCGAGGAGATCGCCGACGGCATCATCGCCATCTGCCGCCGCATCCAGGCCAAATGCCCCAAGACCAAGATCCTGATCCTGGCGATCTTCCCGCGGGGTCCGGAGCCCTCGGCCCAGCGCGAGAAGAACGCCAAGGCCTCGCTGCTGGCCTCGAAGATCGCCGACGGCAAGATGATCCATTACCTGGACATCAACGAGCATTTCCTGGGTCCCGACGGCGCGCTGCCCCAGACGATCATGCCCGATTACCTGCACCCCAACGAGGCGGGCTACCGCATCTGGGCCCGGGCAATCGAGCCCAAGGTCGCCGAGCTGCTGGGCGAAAAGCCCCTCACGCCCGTGTTCAACGGCAAGGACCTGACGGGCTGGCGACCCGAGGGCAACGCCCGGTGGACGGTTGAGAACGGCGTTCTCGTCGGCACGCAGGGGCCTGACAACGCCCCCGGCGATCTGTTCACCGAGGCCGAATTCGACGATTTCGAGCTGACCAGCGCCTGGCGGGCCCACTGGCCCTGCAACAGCGGCATCTGGTTCCGCTACCAGTCGCCGCAGGTCGCGTACCAGGCGGACATCCTCGAATGGAAGAACCCCGTCTGCTGGTCGGGCACGCTGTACTGCCCAGGCAAGATGTTCCTGGCCATGAACACCGATGAGAAGCTCGTCAACCGTGATGGCTGGAACATCACCCGCATCCGAGCGAAGGGCCGCCATGTTCAGATATGGCTGAATGGCGCAAAGGTCGCGGATGTGCAGGATGACACGACCGACCACGGGCGGATCGGCTTCCAGGTGCATCCGGGCGCCGAGTTCGGGCCGATGAAGATCGAGATCCAGGAGCTTCTGGTCCGGCCG
>JAHKLV010000087.1 GCA_020854925.1 Candidatus Methanofastidiosia archaeon
AAGAGGCTTCAAAGAGGTCCACGCATGAACACGCAACGAGAAGGATATATCGCATTTTTGCGCTCTCATCGAAACGTCCTTCTCCTCTGCGTAGCCATCTTCTTTAGTATGATAGGATTCGGCATGATTTTTCCCCTCCTTCCCACCATGGCTGCCTCCTTTAACGCCTCTAAGACGGAGATAGGCATCGTCGCCTCCATGTTCGCCCTCACCCGCACGATACTCGTGCGGCCCATGGGCGCATTGTCCGATTCGGTAGGCAGGAAACCCATGCTCGTGTGGGGATTTGTGGGATACGGCGTTTTCATGTCCCTCTTTGCCTTTGCCACCAACATCTATATGATGTACTTCCTGCGGGCAGCACAGGGCATCGCGTCGGCAACGGTATGGCCGGCTGCTTCTGCCTATATCGCCGACAGCGTCAATCCGCGCGAGCGTGGACGCGCCATGGGGTATATGGGCATGGCGACAAGCGTTGGTATCATGTTCGGGCCTGCCTTTGGCGGTGTGCTCAAGGATCTGTACGGCATACAGATACCGTTTCTCATATGCGGATTGCTCACCGGCTCCATGGCCATCTTTATCAAGCTCATGCTGACTGAAACGGTGACGGTCACCCAGGAAAGGCCCCGACCGCGCCAGTCGGCACGGTATCGTACGGTAGGATGGATACGAGAAGACTACCGCGAACTCCAGAGGAATACGTACGCCTCGACGCTCTTTGGTGTCATGGTGGCGGGCTTTATCTTTAACTTTGCCTATGCACTCATCGAACCACTCCTCCCGGTCTTTGCAGAGGAATCCCTTGGTGCTACGGCCACCCAGGTGGGCCTCGCCTTCACCGTTGCAGGTGCCGTCGGAGCCATGGTGCGCCCCATCGCCGGTAATCTCGCCGACACCATCGGGCGCAAGAAACCCATTATCGTGGGGTCACTCTATGCGGGGCTCATGATGATGCCTCTGGCAGTGGTCACAACACCGATGCAGATGATAGCCGTCCTAGGCGCACGTGCCGTAGGATGGGCGGTGGCTGACCCGGCGACGCTTGCCCTGCTTTCTGACACATGCGACGAGCGGAGCAGGGGAAAGCTCTTTGGCCTCTACCAGCTTTCCACCGGGCTTGGGTGGATGCTCGGGCCTCTTGTAGGGGGCATTCTCTATGATCTCCAGGGCGCAGAGCTCTCCTTTGTGTTCACCGGAGCGGGAACACTGCTCGCTGGCGGAATCCTGATGTACACGCTTAAGGAAACACTTATGCAATGTGATGACCATGAAATACCGGGCAATACTCTTTGACTTGGACGGCACCCTTGTCACCATGGAAATGGATTTCAAGGGTCTGCGCATAGAACTTGAAGCCATTTACCGTTCCTATGGCATGAGACATGAGGATATTACATGGGGGCGTGCCACCATCGACTCGATAAAGGAATTCAGAAGACGCATGGATGAGCAAGGGCTTCCAGGGCGGGAGGCACTCGAAGCGGTAAAACAGAGAATCCATTCGTATGAGCTCGAACAGGCACCCAAAGCACAAGCAATACCTGGCGCCGTCGGGCTTCTTTCCTGGCTGCGGGACGAGGGATATCGCATCGCAGTGGCAACGCGAAACAATCGAGACGCAGCCTGGTGCTCCATGGAAAACACCGGCATTCTGCCCTTTGTCGATCTTCTCGTGGCACGAGACGACGTGCGGCGCATGAAACCTCATCCGGAACAGTTCGAGCGCGTGTTTGAGGCGTTAGGTATCGCCCCCGCAGAGACCCTGGTCGTTGGAGACTACACCTTCGAGATTGAGGCGGGAAGGGCCCTAGGATGCCATACCGTGGGCGTACTCACCGGGACAGGGACGAGGGAGGACCTGGCGGATGCCGACATCGTCATCCCCTCTGTAGCAGACCTAAGAAGCTATCTCTAATACAAATTGATTAATAATTCATAATATATTCACCATTAAACACTATATTTATATTATTATATTACTATATGACTCTAGAAAAAGGATAACATTTAATAAATGATTCTCTCTATCCCATGAAAGGTGAAGACAATGTCTGTGTACGAACTCATTGACAAGATTACAAAGATGCAGTCGGACGGCAAAGACCTCATACGCCTCGACATCGGCCAACCGGACCTGCCGGTGCCCCGCGAGGTGAAGGACGCTACCATCAAAGCCGTCGAGGACAACAAGACTGGCTACACCCACTCCCTGGGCATACCCGCACTCCGCAGAAAGATTGCTGAGTACCATCATGTGCCCGAAGAGAACGTCATTATCACGAATGGAGGCAAGTTTCCCATCTACGCCGCATTCAGGCTCATGAAGGGTAAAGCCACCCTCATCAGGCCATGCTGGGGTGCCTACACACTCATGCTCAACACCCTGAACAAGCCGTACGACACCATAGAGACGAAGTTTTCGGAGGGGTTTCAGCCGGATATGTCGGCCATTAAAGACACCTCCCTCGCGGTCATTAACTACCCCAACAATCCCACGGGGCTTGGCCTTACGGACACATCGTTCAAGGAACTCTCTGATGTGGCCAACGACAGGGGATTTTCTGTACTCTCTGATGAGGTCTACACCAAGATGGCCTTCAAGCGTGCGCCGTCAATCATGGAATACGACTGCGACTACATCGCCATCGGTTCGTTCTCAAAGACCTTTTCCATGACCGGATACCGTGTGGGCTACGCGGTAGCGAAACCTGACGTTATCAAAGGCATGCAGTCGTACCAGCAGCTGACGGTCACAAGCCCCCCTGAATTCGCCCAGTATGCAGCCCTTGCGGCCATGGATTATATCGATGCAACGTCAGAGCGCATCAGCGCCTTTTACAAGAAGCGCATGGAAGAGGCAGTATCGCTCCTTCTTGACGCAGGATTTGAGGTGTTGCCCTCAGACGGCACGTTCTACCTCTTCCCCCGCCTCAAAGCCGATGCATCGGTATTTGCCATGAAGCTACTCGACGAAGGCGTTTCGGTCCTGCCTGGTGCACCATTCGGACCATACAAGGAACACTTCCGCATCTCTCTTGTCTCAGACCGCATGGAAGAGGCAGTTGCCCGCATGGAATCGGTGCGAAAGAAGCTCGAGTAAAAGCCCCCGTTCTCAGGAGAATACCTACTCTGAACGGAAAGCTGAGACTCTTTCAGATAGGGGGAATACTTAGTCTTCCCTTCTCGGGATACCCTGTGGCCGCTTGGCCACATTCTTTCGTTTTTCCGTAGCGGGCACTGGGGCTGGCATCGATTGCGCTGTTCTTGTCGAGAGCGAAGAGCGCTCCTGTTCGGGAACACGAGAAGAGGTATACTCTGTATCGTGACGCTCAGAAGGAGTATGCGCTGGTGGGATCATACGAAAGAGCGCGATACTGCAAAAGAGCAACGAGAGAAGCTCAAAGGCATATGATACTCCAAATCGCTCCTCAAGATAAGGTGCAATGTAATAGGACCCAATAACGATAATTACAAGCCCCATGGTCTTTCCCACATATGTCCAGGAAGAGGAAATGAACCTACCAAAGGCGCGTGCGCGGGTGGCGCTATAATAAAGGAGTACGGCAAAC
>JAHKLV010000040.1 GCA_020854925.1 Candidatus Methanofastidiosia archaeon
CGTCTGGACGCAGGTAGCGCATGAGGCGCTTGGCATACGCGTTGGTGAATCCAAGGCACAGGGCTGCGCCGATGATGGCAAAGTCCCCCGACATGGGGCGCTCGAGCGTGCCCCCCGTGGAGATGAAAAACGCCCCGCCGAGCATGAGCGCGGCCGCGGGGACGATGATGCGCCCCACGCGCTCACCGGCGACGACATAGGCGAAGGGAAAGGTGAAGAGGAAGGTGAGCCTGATGAGGAATCCCGCGTTCACCGCCGTCGTGTGGTGCTGCCCCCAAAAAAGGAGCATGATGACCACTCCCTCGGCGACCACGCCGATAACGGCCATTCGCAGGACGATGGGAAGTGAGAGCGAGGGGAGCGAGTCGCGATTCTTTGAGACGAGGTAGGGCGCGGTGATGGCAAGGGCAAGGGCCGTGCGCAGGAGGGAAAAGGCCAAGGGCTCGATGCCCTTCTGGAGGCCGTCCTTCACGACGATGATGTCAAGGCCGTAGATGCACGACGCAAGGAGCAGGATGGCAATGGCCCGTCGCATGCGGCATCACCTAGAAAAGGCACCGGATGTCGGTAATGGAGGCCACCACGTGGTGGGCCACTTCGTACAGCTCGCGCTTCTTTTCCAGGCCGTCCTGAAGCACGAGCACCGACCGGTCGGCGACGCGGAAGGCGGCAAGGTCGTTGGAGTCGTTGCCCACCATGACCACGGTGTCGTACGAGTTCTTGAGCATGCGTATGGACTCGGCCTTCTTTGGTTCCGTCTGGAAGCAGAAGATGTTCCTGCAGGGGATGTCCAGCGTGACGGATATCTCGCGCATGCCTTCGAGCGTGTCGCCGGTGGCGATGTAGATATGCCAGCCGCGCTCGCGCAGGTAGGAAAAGAGCTCCTTGACCCCCGGGTAGACGCACCCGCCGGTGCACAGCACGTGGGTCGGGCACCTGTTCCCCACGTCGTAGACGACGCCGATGTTGGTCCGTACCTCGCCCACCATGTCGCGGAGGCGGCCAAGCACGTGCTGGAAAAGGCTCATGGTGACGTGATGGCAGGTCTCAAGAGCGCCATCGGCATCCACCGGCTCGTCTGTGTTGGCATAGACGTCCTTGAGGTGCAGTGACCGCGCGCGGCAGAAATCGTCAAAAGGGGTGAGGGGGTCCTCTGCAAGGATGTCGGCGCTGACACTCTTCTCAAGGATGAGGAGCGCCCCCTTTTCCATGTTGTCGACGATGCATGCGGAAGAGACGCCGGCGAATACCTCCCCAGAGGAGAGGTCGTACGCGACGCGCATCGTGTCAACAAAGGTTCCCGATTTGTCAAAAACAATGGCCTTCATGTCCGTGCGGGAGTATCGCGCAAAGCCTTGCGGACCTTGAACACGATCTCATCGAGTTTTTTCTGTTCCACGGTAACGCCCCGCGTCACTCCCGTGATGATATCGACAATCTCCCCCTTGCTCACGGGCTCGCGGGGACGCACGACGCGGGTTTTGATGCCCACGCGGGCGAAGTCCTCGAAGTCAACGGGCACCTGGCAGACGATAACGGCAGGGATGCGGATGCGGGAAAGAATGAACCGTGCCTTGTAGATAAGATGATTCTTCACGTTCCCGTGATGGATGAGGGCAAGCCGGAACATGCCCGCCTTTTCTATCTCCTCGTCCTCGAGTCCGAATCGCGCACCCATCTTCCCGAAGGGGCAGTCGGCAGGGACACCGGTACCCGCATTGAGAACGAGGACGGAGGTGTCTATCTCCTCCTCGCGCAGGGCGTATGTTATCTCACAGACGGGTTTGGTGATGTGGCGCCTGCCGGGCGACATGGCGATGGCGACGACGTCGCCGCCGCACATGGCGATGGTGCCGCGCTGCGCCATGCCGCCACCGAGACCCATGCCCATGGCGGCACGACAGTTGACCACGTGAGAACTCCGTTCCATTACTCTAGCACCTCTCCCACGGAGAGGGCGCCCTGGTGCAGTTCCTCGGTAATCTCATCGGCGGTGCCGGTCTTGACTATCTTGCCAAGTTCCATGAGAGACACCCGGTCGCAGACCTCCCGTGCAAAGTCCATGTTGTGGGTGACAATAATAAACGTTTCGTCGAGAGATTTTCGGGCGTTCTTGATGGCGATTGCCACCTTCGAGCGGGTGATGGGGTCCATGGTGCCCGACGGCTCGTCGAGGATGATGAGCTCGGGCTCGCGGATAAGGACCTGCGAGAGCGCGATGCGGTGGCGCTCCCCCACGGAAAGCGCGCCGGGGTACTTGTCGAGGATCTCCTTGGCCTTGGTTCCGTCGAATCCGATGGTGGTAAGGACCTGCATGGCCTTGATGCGGGCAAGCTCCTTGGGAAGCGTCATGCCTATGGCGTCCGTAAGATTCTCAAAGACGGTGCGCGAGGGGTAGAGCGAGTATTCCTGGTGAAGGATGCCGATGTGGCGCTTCGCCCTCCCACGCTCGAGGAATCCCGGTTTAGTCATGTCAATCCACTCGTCGCCCACACGGACGTCGATGGTGCCTTCCGTCGGTTCGGTGATGCCGGCTATGAGGCGGGATAGTGTGGTCTTTCCGGCACCGCTCGTGCCAAGGAGGCCGTATATCTCGTTATCCATGACGTCAAGGCTCACGTCGTCGACGGCCTTGACGAGGCCGCGCA
>JAHKLV010000108.1 GCA_020854925.1 Candidatus Methanofastidiosia archaeon
CCATGACGAACCCCTCAATGCCCGTAGACCACCTTACGGCGCCCGTGGTGAGCGAGATGCAGGCAACAGTGTTGTCATCAGTCGTCGTTGCCGTGGCGAGAACAGCATAGGCACCTGATGCGCTGCACTGGCTCACACTGGTATTGTTGTCAACGCCAAAAATCCAGAGGGTCTCGCCTGAAGCCGCGTTGAGTGCCACAAGCTGCCCGGCGCCATATCCCTCATCACGAAGGGCAAGCGAGACGCCGTTTACCAGAAGGCGCGTGCCTGCGAGGGTAACCGGACCGGCGGCACCGGCCTCGAAGAGGTCCCACGAAGCGGAGATGTTCCCTGTTGCACGGTCAAGGACATAGACGACACCTGCGTCGGTGGAAGCGTAGATGGCGGTGTCCGACACCGATACCGTGTGGATGGGCTCCCCGTCAAAGTCGGTCTTCCATAGGCGTTCCCCGCTGACTGCATCGTAGCTCTCCACATGCCCGTCCCCGAGATATCCCTCTCCGAGGTAGACGGCACCGTCGTACGCCACGGGGCTTGACCCCACTTGGGGGAATCCACCTAAGGGGACGTACCACGCCCGCTCGCCGGTACAGGCATCCACCGCCAGCAGGTAGTACTCATAATAGTATTGGGCGTTCCTGCTGCTGTAAACATAAAAGACGGCGGGAAAGTAGACCATTCCTTCGTATACGCATGGGGTTGTCTGGCATACGCCCTGTGTGGGAATGGCGTAGCGCCAGCGCACGTCCCCATTCTCAACGTCAAGCGCCACGAGTGACGTCGTTTTTCCTACTAGTTCAAAGAGATATGCCGTTTCATACTCAACGACCGGTGACGTGGTGATGCTTCCCTGGCCCACATACTGCCATAAGAGATCTGGCGCATCCGGCACCGACGTGCGCACAAAGCCGCTGTTTGATGCGTCGGCGTGAGCCATGGGCCACCCATATTCCATGGAGTGGGGGGGTACCGAGGTGGGGGGTACGGTCGTGGCGGGAGGTGTCGTCGTCGGAGCCACCGTGGTGGGGGCAACGGTGGTAGGGGCCGCCGTCGTGGGCGCCACGGTGGTCGTCGGTGTCCCCGAACTCCCGATGCAGCCGGCAACAACCACCAGTGTGACAAGGAGTGCAGTGCACACCAGGGATATGCTTCGATTCATGGTATCGTGCCTATGTATGCAGGTACCGTTAATATAGATTCTGTTTACTACTCGTCCCACGTCGCGCGTCAGAATATCGGTGGCGCCCCGATACACGCCTTCACGGGGTGACGGAACACCTCAGGGTTCAGATACCCATCCCATCATCTTTCGGGCGTTTTTCATGATGGTTGCCGCAAGGGATGCGGGAATGCCAGTGCCTACGGCAATTTCCTGCGGCGATGCCTTGGCGAGGGACCCCAGGTCCCTTATGCCCATGCGCCGCAGCTTTGGCGCCAGCGCATACCCCACAAAGGGGACCTCTTCCAGCGCTTCGCTTTCAGGGGGGTACGTCTTTGACGATGAGGGTTCGATGAGCACGGCACCCGAACGGGGCTCGGGCATGGGAACGCGTGGCGCCGGTTCATCATGGGGGATGATGACATCGGGCGGTCGCTGCACGATCGTTCGCTTCACGGGTTCATGCTGTGGCATGGGGGGCTCTGGCGGTGATTCGTTCGCGGTGAGCTTCGGTGCAGGACGGGGGGTACGACTCTTTCGTACCACGGCAACCCCCACACAAAACACCACGATGCCGGCGAGCGCCACGATGAGCACCAACGTGCTTCCCCTGCCGCCTTCCGAACCGGGTACACCGGGGTCGTCAGTTGCGGGAGGAGTCGTTGGCGGCGGTGTCGTTGTCGGGGGATTTGTTGTCGGCGGCGGTGTCGTGGCAGGCGGTGCCTGTGCAGCAGCGAGGAACGCGCGCACCTGTGTGGCTTTTTCAGGCATCTCGCTGAATCGCCCGGCGGCAAAGAGCGCCGAAAGCTCTGCGGTCATGGCATCGGCTGCTTGCCGGTCGCCCTCGGTGAGTGCTGCATCCTCGACCGCAGACCATACGCCTGCAAGGAGTGCCGCCTCGGCGGTTCCTGAACGCGTGTAGCCAATACGGTCCAGACCATTCTCCATTACCGTGAAGAACAGGTACGTTTCCCCGTCGCTACCCCCGAGCACGAAGAGGTCGTTTATCACCATTCCTTCCAGTGTGCGAAGGGACATGACCGTGCCGTCAGCATCCACGCGGGCGTAACTGCCTTCGTTGCGTATGGCGTCATGCCACGCCACGGCTACAAAGGCTTCCATAAAGGCGATGGATGGCGAAGCATCATATCGTTGCGGGGTCGTGATGGCTATGAGCGGGAGCCGTTCGGGAACGGAGAAGGTCTTTCCATACACGGCGTACAGGTCCCAGTTGCCAGAGCGGAGCGAAGACCAGAGGCACCATATCTCCCCCGTAGCGGATGTTGCCATAACCGGTTCTGCATCGGGTGCGGGATGGGAGGAAACAGATCGCACCGCCGACCATTCTCCCCCTCCCAGCGAGGAACAGAGGATATCGCCTGCACCTGATGCGTCGGTGGCCCAGGCGAGGTGAAGCGTGCCGCCTGCGTCAACGGCCGCCCCGGGATGCCGTTCATGGGCAGGGGTGCCAACGGCGACCTCGGCGCGCCCCCACGTGCCTGTCTCCAGGGTGCGGGCCAGGATGTCAAAACTTCCATAGCGGTCTGAGGACCAGAAGAGCCATACGGCGTCATCATGTGTCACGAGGACGGGGCTTTCATCCGTTCCTGCGTCATAGGTCATCCTCCGAGCGTCTGAAGCGGGGGCAAGCGTTGCGTCAAAGTCCTGCACGTATATTTCCGTATTCCCGTCCCTCGTACTTGTCCAAGTGGCAAGGTACCCTTCCCCATGCGGGATGATGTACAGGTCGTTGTCGTCGGCAGCAGATGTAATGAGTGGATAATGCTCAGACCAAGGGCCGGCAATAATCGCCGAAAGCGGAACGATGGCCGCCATGACGAGGACGACAGATACGAGGCAGCTGAGAACGAGGTGCAGGACATGCGTACGCATATGTCTAGTCTGCGTAATAATATAAAAAGAATTGCAACAAAGCGCCGCCCTTGACGGGAAAGGGATAGTAAAAAGGGAAAAAAGGGGAACGATGCGTTCCCTCTACCAGTTCTCGTCCGCACGGTAGAAGTGCATCTGCTCGTGATTGCATGCGGGGCATACGGGCGGCGCCTGCACGCCCTCGAAGATGTAGCCACAGTTTCCGCACTTCCACAAAACGGGTGTGTCGCTCTTAAAGACCCGGTTTGTCGTGATGTTATCCATCAGCTTTCGGTAGCGCGCCTCATGGCGTTCCTCTGCAACGGCGATGGCTCGCATGGCCGAAGCAATCTCTGGAAAGCCCTCCTTGTCTGCAACATCGGCAAACTCGGGGTACATGTGCTCGTGCTCGTGCTTCTCGCCGTTGGCGGCCTCCTC
>JAHKLV010000235.1 GCA_020854925.1 Candidatus Methanofastidiosia archaeon
CCGTCCAAGGAAACGGATGACATGATGCCCTCCATATGCCTATCAAGGCACGACACCTCATGCACAAGGCCCATACCATCCCAGGTGGCACCTGCGTATGATGACTCGGCGATCATTTCCTCAATACGCCCCTCCAACCCCAGGTGCGCAACACCCCTGCTATCCCAGACCTTTATCCCGTTGTAGGGGGCGGGATTATGCGAGGCGGTGATGACGACCCCCGCACTGCATCCATAAGCCCTGATGGCAACACCGACCGAGGGTGTTGGCGCAAGGCCGACGTCGTAAACATCGCATCCGCGCGAAAGGATGCCGGACACGAGGGCTGCCTTGAGGCACGGCCCCGACGTGCGGGAATCCATCCCCACGGCGACAGGCCCGTCGACAAGCGAGCCGATGGCCATGCCCACCTTGAGAGCAAGTTCCTCTGTCACCGTATCGCCGTAGAGCCCACGTATTCCTGATGTGCCAAAGAGCTTCATGATATCACGTATAGGGAAAAAGAAACACATATATACATTTCCCCAAAGGCGTCCTTCTGTGTCGGGGAACCGTAGGCCGTTCCACACACATGAGAATGTTTATAAGCGATTTGTACGGAGTTGTACTGATGGCAAGAGACCTGGGGAAACGATTGCTTGTGTTTGTCATCGCCTATCTCGTCATGTCGACCATCCTTGGCTTTGTCTTCCAGGAAGACGAACAGGCGTTCATTGAGGGTACCGTGACCGTGGGTGACGACACGGTGTCCCTCAAGATCCTATATGAGACGGGGGAAGAGGCATGGGCATCAGGCGTGCTTGCGCACGCATCGACACTGCTTGCGCACCTCAGCGACCGCTATGGTGCCGACAGCCCCCACGGATCCATCGCCATCACATCGGCCACGCAGAAAGACCTGGATGGGTATTTCTTCGAGACGACCAGGAACGCAGGTGCATTCCTCCTCGCCACCGAGGCGCCTGCCTATGCCACGGCGTGGGCGTTATCGCTGCTCTGGATGCAGGACGGGACGATAGAAATCCCCCTCTGGGTTGAACAGGGCATGGCCGCCTTTATGGCCTATGAGGCCCTCCTGCTCGCGGGAATGCCCGAAGAGGCAGCCGCCCTTGAAGGAGACCTCATGACACTCAGTGCATCCTACGAGGGGAAGGAAGCCCTTTCCGACATCGACGAGATGCCCGGCTCCGCAGACGATGACGGAGGAAAGGCGTTCTACCTTTCCTATAACGCCTATACCGTGTTTCGCAACCTGCACGAGGCCACCTCAGCCACCTTCCTCCAAGAAGTGTACGCGGCACCGTATGACTCACAGAATCCCCAGTGGGACTCGGGACGGTATGTTGACATGGTAGTGGAACTCGCTGAATCGGAGGATATCGTGCCACTCTTTTCTCTCGTCTTTTCCGATGACGTCCAGAAGGAGCTGCTCCGTTGGAAGATTATGCGCTGGCTCGAATATCTTGGTGCCGCTGCGGTCATCGTCATGGTGTTCCTCTGGGCGTTTTGGGATGCCGTGCGGACACGTTTGACATTTCTTGACGTCATAACAGAGCGAAACGCCACCATACGTGCGCTCAAGCGCAGGTACGGCAGCAAACAGGCCATCCTCATGGAGCTTGAGGCCCACTTCCGTCGCAGGATACCTGACGAGGAATTCACCTATTATGCCAAAATATTCTACGAGGAAACGCTGTCCTGAGGAATGATGTTCCCATCGATATCTTTATAAATATACTTAAGGAAAAGAAAGGCAAGATTTCCATGACAGACTCCAAATCGAAAGCCGTGTTGACCGATGATGGAATAGGGTACCGATTCGAGCACACGGGACAAATCGATGTTCCTTCTCTCACCATCGACCAGGTCATCGGCCAGGACGAGGCAGTGGAAGTCATCAAGATAGCCGCAAGGCAGAGGCGCAATGTCCTCCTTATCGGTGAACCGGGTACCGGCAAGTCCATGCTGGGGCAAGCGATGGCGGAACTTCTCCCAAAAGAAGAACTTGAAGACATCATCTGCTACCCGAACCAGGAAGACCCAAACACCCCAAAAATCAGGGCCGTGCGGGCCTCGGAAGGGAAAGCGATCGTCAATCACCACAAGGCAAAGGCCAATCAGCAGGAAAACAGCAAATACCTTGTCCTGTTCTTTGTCATGGCCATCGTACTGTTTCTCTCCTTCACCACGGGACAGCTCCTAACGGGGATTCTCATCATCGTGCTGCTCATATTCCTCATGCAAAATATGACCCGCTCAAAGGGGACAGCGCTCGTACCCAAGCTGCTTGTCGACAATGCAGACCGACGGATATCGCCCTTTGTGGACGGCACGGGCGCGCATGCCGGGGCACTGCTCGGCGATGTCCGCCACGACCCCTTCCAGTCGGGCGGCCTTGGCACGCCGGCGCATGAGCGTGTGGAAGCGGGTATGATACACCGGGCCCACAATGGCGTGCTCTTCATCGACGAGATATCGACCTTCCATATCAAAATGCAGCAGGCAATCCTCACCGCGCTCCAGGAAAAGAAGTACTCCATCACAGGCCAGAGCGAGATGTCATCGGGTGCCATGGTGCGCACCGAGGCATGCCCCTGCAACTTCGTGCTTGTCGCTGCCGGCAATCTCGAGACCGTGCGGGACATGCACCCCGCCCTACGCTCGAGAATCCGCGGGTACGGGTACGAGGTTTATATGAACGACGTCATGAAAGACACGCTCGAGAATCGCAGGAAGATTGTCCAAGTCGTGGCCCAGGAAGTGACAAAGGACAAGAAGATTCCACACTTCACCTACGAGGCCGTAGAGGAGATTGTGAACGAGGCGGTGCGCCGCGCCGGAAGGAAGGGCTACATCACCATGAAAATACGTGAGCTTGGCGGCCTCATCCGGACCGCCGGGGACCTCGCCTTCAAGCAGGGAAAGAAGTTTGTTGAACTTGAGGATATCCTCGAGGGAAAGGAAAAGGCAAGGACACTCGAGCACCAGATAGCCGACAAGTACATCGAGCGCAAACGCGAGTACCAGATTATCCGTAATACCGGCGAGGCCGTGGGGCGAATCAACGGCCTGGCCGTCATGGGAGACAGCGGCATCGTCTCCACCGTCGAAGCAGAGGCGGTCCCGTCTGCCAGCAAGGCGGAGGGAAAAATCATTGCGGCAGGCAAGCTTGGCGACATCGCCAAGGAGTCGATCCAAAACGTCTCTGCCCTGGCGAAAAAATATATCGGAAAAGACATCTCCAACTTTGACATCCATGTCCAGTTCCTTCAGGCCTACGAGGGGGTAGAGGGCGACTCTGCTTCTGTCACCATCGCCACCGCCGTCATATCTGCGCTCATGGGTATCCCCATCAGGCAGGATATCGCCATGACCGGGTCGCTGTCCGTACGCGGAGAGGTGCTGCCCATAGGCGGCGTAAATGCAAAGATTGAAGCTGCAATTGACGCAGGTATCAAGGAAATAATCATCCCCGCTTCAAACAGGGAGGATGTGCTTCTCGATGCCCGGCATAAGGACAAGGCCATCATCCACACCGCAAGCAACATAGCGGAGGTCTTTGACCACGCCTTTTGCGGCGAGAAGAAGGCAGATCTTGTCGAACGGATCAAGAAGATGATGGAGCAGGGCACCACCGTCTAGGCCACCGGGCACGTACGCCCGGTATCCCCTTTTCTCCTTTGAGATAACATTTTATACGGTGGCGCGGCATCTACAGGTATGATACACGCCATCCTGTCACGTGACTACAATGCCAACGCCTACCTCGTCACAGGTGAGCGCACCGTGCTTATCGACCCGGGGCTGCCGGGTAATCCGTACCTTGCACGGTTCCTCAACGAAACACATGCCTCTATAGACGAGGTCATCGTGACCCACTGCCACTATGACCATATAGGCGGGTGTGGGGCGTACCCATCACCGCACGCCCACGAAATGGACGCCGATGCCATAGAAACGGGGAGCGAAAAAACGGCATACCGGCACTTTGCCGGCTCTTTTGCAGGTTTCCCCGTCTCTCGCCGCCTGCGCGAGGGCGATGTCATCACGACAGGCGAGCATGAACTCGAGGTCGTTCACACTCCCGGTCATACCGAGGGAAGCATCTGCCTCTATGAAAAGGAAAGCAGGAGCCTCATAAGCGGCGACACGTGGTTTTCCAGCGGCGTTGGGCGCATGGACCTCCCCTCGGGGAACTACCAGGACCTTGAGCGCTCCTTTGCACGGCTTGCAGACCTGGCCATCGACACCGTCTACCCCGGCCACGGTCCCGTGTTTCCCAATAACATCGACGTCATCAGATGCAACTTTTTCGGGGTCAGTCCATGAAGGGCGCCATCGACACGGCGGTGGAGACGATCCGTGCGGACATCGTTGAGCGGGTGCGCGCGGCTGATGCTACAGGCGTGGTCCTCGGCATATCGGGGGGTGTCGACTCCGCGGTGGTATGCGCACTGTGCGCACCGGTGGTGCCGACACTCGGCCTCCTCATGCCAGACGCTTCCGATGAAGGCAGCGCCGACACCGCCGATGGCAGGATTGTCTGCGATTGCTTCGGCGTTACGTGCCGCCTTGTCCCCATAACGCCAGCGGTACAGGCCATCGTCAGGGGATATCCTGACGATATCGCAACAGACACGTACTGCATAGCCAACATCAAGCCCCGGGTCAGGATGACATACCTCTATCTTGCGGCTAACAGGGAGCGCCGCCTCGTCGCCGGCACCTCGAACAAGACAGAACGCCTCCTCGGGTATTCCACGAAATGGGGGGACGGCGCAGCCGACTTCTGCCCGCTTGGGGATGTCTGGAAGACCGACGTCTTCACGCTTGCAAAGGCACTTGACGTGCCAAGGAGAATACGTGAAAAGCCACCGTCAGCTCGCCTGTGGCCCGGTCAGACCGACGAGGGGGAGCTTGGCGGCACCTACGCAGAGATAGACGCCATCCTGCAACGCTTAGAAAAGGAACGAGAGGGCGTAGCCGGTACAAAGACCCCTCTCGAGGCATCGCTTTTGGAGCGGATGCGCGTCAATGCCCACAAGGGGGTTATACCCCCGTTTCCGCGAGTGGACCTGTGAGGACACCCTGCGCGAAGTCCGGCTTTCCTCCGCCCTTGCCATAGGTGCGGATGACCTCTGTTGCCCGCAGGCCGCGCGCCAGTGCACCTTGACCACAGACCACCACGAGGAGCGTCCCATTGGACAGCACCACCACCCCCTCGGTGCCAGCCAGTGTAAATGCCGTTGTACGCAGGACATCGGCGTCGCCATCTACCATGGCGACAAGGGTAGGCACGCCGTCGCGGTCTTCGAATCGCGTGTCGAGGGTCGACTGCTTGACAAGGGACACCTCCCTTTTAAGGTCCTCTATCTCCTTCCCACGGCGTTTCCATTCGGAAAAGAATCGTTCGCACGTGGAGACAAGCTGCCCACGGTCCACCCTGAATGTCGATGCGGCGTCCCGTATGATGCGTGCGTCCTCCTGCATGGAACGGATGGCCTGGAGGCCGGCGGCGTATTCGAGCCTGACGATACCGTCCTGTATCTTCTCTGAACGGAGGATCTTGATGGGACCCACCTCCGATGTCGAGAAGCAGTGGGTACCGCCACAGGCCTCGACATCGAGGTCACCTATGGACACGATACGCAGTACCTTGCCGGGGACGGCGCCCCCTTGATAGATACGGAATCCGTAGCGCAGTTCGGCCTCGTCGCGCCCCATGAACGTTGTGGTGACCGGGATGGCGTCAAGAACGAAGCTGTTTGAGCGGTACTCTATCTCCTCAAGCTCCTCATCGGTAAGCGAGCTGTAGTGGGTGATGTCAAGGCGCGCCTTGTCGGGCGTCTTTTCGGCACCTGCCTGCCACACGTGATTGCCAAGGACGGCGCGGGCTGCTGCGTTGATGATGTGCGTCGCCGTGTGATGACGGGTAAGCGCGCCACGCCGACCCCTGTCGATGATTCCTGCCACCGTGTCGCCCGGGGAGAACGCATGCCCCGGCACATCGTGCACAACAACGGTGCCGTGCTTATGAACGCCTGCCACCGGCAACCCGCCAAGCGTGCCCAGGTCATAGGCCTGGCCCCCGCCTTCAGGATAAAAGAGCGTCTTGTCAAGAACGACTCCCTGCCCATCCGTGGCTAGGACCGTGGCCTCAAAAGATTCCTGCGGCAAACATTCGTAGTAGAGGAGCTTTGTGTCAGGTACGTCGTACTGCTTTGTTTCCTTGGCGTGCCCAACGGGTTTTTGCGCCTCATGGCGCTCGGTAACCTGGATGTAAAAGTCTTGAGGAACGTCTACGACGACACCCATGGCCTCCCCCTCCGCCTTGGCAAGCTCGGGCGTAACCCCATGGGAATCGTACATCTCAATAAGCTTTTCAGGCGTGAGGGCGCCCTTGGAAAGCGATGCCCTGACAATGGAGCGTGCCTTGCTCTTCGTGGCGGTGTACTTATCACCCTCAACAGAGAGAATGCGTGCCACATCGTCCAGTGCCTCGTCGCTGAACGGGAATTCCTTAGCAAGGTACGCGGCATGTACCCTACACAGTTCATCGAGAGTGGTGTCTATCTTATACGTATCGAGGAAGTATTGCGCACGCCTGAAAAGAACGCGCAGGTTGTACCCGCCCCCGACGTTTGAGGGAAGCGCGCCATCGGCAAGCGCAAAGAGGAGCGAACGTGCGTGGTCCGCCACCGAATAGCATGCAGCTAGGGGGAGGACGGCGCTACGAAGCGTCCGGACATCCGTACCGATGGCTGCGGCGATATCCGCCCACGTTCGGTCCATATCTTCCGTCTCGTCCACATTGAGGCGACCGGAATAGGGCGCAAAAGCATTGAAGAGCTCAAAGTCGATGTCAAGTGACGCATGGTCATAGATATGTGAGAGCACGGTGGGGAACACGGGGTCGTAAATGGAGGGCGTTCCCTGGGAAAACCAGGTGAATCGCTCCTGGCCCGCCCCCATGTCCAGCACCTTGAGGTCGAGCTCGCGCGCGCCTGAGGGCGTCGTCTCATAGAGAATGTAGACCTGGTTGCCCAGCTCCACGCCACGGGAGAAAAACTCCATGCACGGCCCGAAGTTGCCGCCCCCGGCCCACCCATCCTCATGGAAAACGAGGTCGCGCGTGGGTATCTGCATGCCTGAGGTGAGCCATGCGTAAATGTCCCTGAAATACGTTTCCTGGTCAAACGCCGTCTTGGGAGTGAAGGCGTGCTGTCCTATCATGACAAAGCCTGTCAGGGAACGTCCCGAGATGCCGACGTTGTCGGTGTCGCTGAATCGGAGACAGAACTGCGGTACCACCAGGGGATTGGCTGGAGGTGCCACAGACCCAGAGACCACGTGGGGTTGGAAGTCGTAAATGGAGGCTTGGACAAAGTCGGTGTCGTCACGCCAGCGCGCCACGACGGGGTAACGGGGGATGACGGCGTAGTCTCTGTCGGAAAACATTTTCGAAAATCGTTCCCAGCATTCGATATAGTCCATGCGCCGTGCGGGTGACGAGCCGATAAACGAATATCCTCCCTCGCAGTCTGGGTCTCCGCACACCTCGCGATCGTCAATGGACCAGAAGTACTTACCGCATTTGGCGCAGTGATGACGGGTGAATCCGTGCTCCTCCAGTACGTCGACAGCAAAATAGTTCCGATAATCCTTGGATGCCTTTTCCCTAAACGTGGCCTTAAGCGTCTTTGTGTCCATGCGCACACCATATCTTCGTATACTGGTGATAAAAAGGAGTGCTTAATAAAGATTTTTCCATCTGTTCTTTTCGTACAGGGCTGAATGGTGCCTGCAGAGAGGGATTAGCGGACTTTCAGAAGGCCCTTTTTCTCAAGTGACCGCAGTGAGGCGCTCACCTCCTCTTCGGGAACGTTGAGCCGGGTGGAGAGCTCCTTGTCAGAAACGGTGCCGCCAGCCGAGACAATCTCGATGACTACCCGCTTTTCATCCTGGCCAAGGCCTATCTCATCACAGATGTCGATGCATCTGGTGCGCACCTCATCCATCTTGAACTCGATATACTCCTTTGCATGGACAACCTTCTCATGCTCGTCCTCCAGCGACGCATAGAGCACGGCAAGCTGAGAGATCTCTTTTATGCGTTCCGTTTTTCGCACCTCGACATCGAGGTCCTGCAGATGGGGATAGAGGGCAAGTACCTCAGGCATATCCGTTTCAATGAGATTGGCGAGGCTTGTGTCGAATCGGTAGGGGCCGACGAAAAACTCGAGACGCACGCTCTTGTTTATCCTGAAATATTTTCGGGGGCTCCCCCTGCTCTGTTTCTGGGTGAAGAGGTCGACAAGCCCCGCCTCTTGGAGAAGGCGCATATGCTCGTTGATGGCCTTTTGTCCCACATTGAGTCGGTCGGCAATCTCCGTGGTATAGCAGGGGCCAGAAGCGAGCATCTTTAGGATAAGCCTCCTGGTCTCGTTCCCCAAAAGGTTGAATAATACATCTTCTTCCACCATGCGCTCACCCCCTCAATACCATTATCCGAAGTAACCTTAACTTTATGTTAGTTAAAATATTCATAAAGCTTTATAAATATTGCGGTAAGCGGTGGAATCCCATACCCCCATACCAGAGGAAGGTGTACCCTTTGCAGCTACCGAACCTCGAGGAAACAGACAGGTGTTATGACGATATTGCCCTACATCAGAGACCGGAAGGGGCGAGGCGCTTTTCCATGCCGTGCACCTGCGCCCCGAACAAGAGAAGGGAACGGCGTGTCGTATACCTGGTGAACCCGAGCCGCTCGTACAGGCGTGCGGCGCGGGTGTTACTCCCGCTTACATCGAGAAGAAGGCGCGAGCACCCGTGCTCATAGGCAAGGCCGGCGGCGTACTCAATAAGCGCCGTCCCGATTCCCTGCCCCCTGACAACAGGGTCAACGCAGACGTTGCTTATGTAAAGGCAATCTGAGGGTATCTCCTTCGTGAGCATGCCCTCAAGGGCACGGCCCAGGGTGGCAAGCCGCAGCTTGTCCCCCCACCGGGAGACCCGCATGAAAGCGGCACTATCGTCCATGGCCGCCCGCGCCTTGGCATCAAACGCCACCAGGACGCCCCGTGCAACACCGTGAACCGTATACACATAAAGCGTTTCCTTCCCGTAATCGTTGCCCCCTGCCAGGATAAGACGGGAAATCTTTTCCACGGCGTCCGCCTTGCTTTTCCCGAAAAGAATACGGGAAACGGAAGGGTCAGTCTCGTAGAGAAGGGTAGCTACCTGCCCCAGGTCGTGTACCTCCTGCTCATACGGAGAAATGGTCATGTTCATGCTCGTAGCCATGTCCATAAAATAATTGCGCCGATAGGTGGGTAAAAGGGGCAGACCCGATGGCCTGCAGAAGGGGCCCGCTTAGAGGATCATGGCAAGGAATTCCTTCGTGCGCTCATTTTGCGGATTTTCGAATAGGTCCTTGGGTGCGCTTTCCTCGATGATGTACCCCCCGTCCATGAAGATGACCCTGTCGGCCACCTCCTTGGCAAACCCCATCTCATGCGTGACCACCAGCATGGTCATTCCGCCCTGGGCAAGGTCCTTCATAATCTCCAAGACACCCTTGACAAGCTCGGGGTCCAGCGCAGAGGTCACCTCGTCAAAGAGCATGATATCGGGATGCATTGCCAGCGAGCGTGCAATGGCCACGCGCTGCTGCTGTCCCCCCGAAAGCTCATGGGGGTATGCCCCTGCCCGGTCCTTGAGGCCGACCTTCTCCAGGAGGGCGAGCGCCGTGCGCTCGCTCGCTTCCTTGGACTCCCCCTTGACCTTTGTGGGTGCAAGGGTAAGATTGTCGAGCACGGTCATGTGGGGAAACAGGTTAAACTGCTGGAAGACCATGCCCACCTTGGTCCTGAGCTTGTGGATGTCGCTCGTCGGGCTGTAGATGTCCTCCCCTTCTACCATGATGGTCCCGCCATCAATGCTCTCAAGACGATTGATGCAACGTATGAGCGTGCTCTTTCCCGAACCGGAAGGCCCAAGTATCACGAGCACCTCCCCTTTTCTCACAGAGAGCGAGACATCACGGAGCACATGGTTGTCCCCAAAGCTCTTCTTGACGTTTATGATGTCAATCATGTTAGTCATTTATTTCCCACCTCCGTTCCAGGTAGGCTACAACACGCGAGAGCGGCACGGTCATGCACAGGTAGAGCATGGCCACGCCGAGAAGCGGTGTCCAGGCATTGTATGTGCGCGAATAGACAATCATACCCCGCCTAAGAAGCTCCTCGATAGCAATGACCGACACAAGCGAAGAGTCTTTGATAAGGGCAATGAACTCGTTGCCAAGCGCGGGAAGGATGTTACGCACCGCCTGGGGAAGGATGACGTAGCGCATGTTCTGCCCATAGGTCATGCCAAGGGAAAACGATGCTTCTGTCTGCCCCTTCTTAATGGACTTGATTCCCGCCTTAAAGATCTCAGCCACATACGCCCCACTGTTAAGCGAGAGCGCCAGGATGCCCGATGGCATCTGCCCAAGATTGATGCCTACACCGGGCAAGCCATAGTAGACTATCATGACCTGTACGAGGAGCGGCGTGCCACGAAGCACCTCGACATAGAGGGCGGCGGGAACATTGAGTATCTTAAGGTGGGAGACACGGCATACGCCGACCACAAGCCCTATGAGCGTTCCCAACGCCACCGAGATGATGGTAAGCTCAAGTGTTATCCGTGCGCCTCGTAGCAGCTCCGGCAAAATGTCGACGAGGAGGTCTGGCCGGAATCCAAGACTCATCTGTGGTGCCTCCTATAAAAGAAAATGGGGGCGGTAGGCCCCCCTGTGGCCCCGTTCATCCACCGAACCACTGTGCAAATACGTCATCATAGGCGCCAGATGCCTGCATGCCGGCAAGCGCTTCGTTTATCTTCTCGAGAAGCTCGGTGTCACCCTTGGGGAGGGCGATGCCGTAGCTCTCAACGGTGAGAAGTCCCTCGACCGCCTTGAGGTCATCAGGGTTGTCGGCCACGAAAGGAAGACAGACAGAGTTGTCGGATACGACGGCGTCTATGTTCCCGTTGATAAGGTCCATGACAGCGTCGCCTATCTTGTTGTACCGGCGCACATCAACGCCGTCCATTTCGGTGCAGTAGGTGTC
>JAHKLV010000013.1 GCA_020854925.1 Candidatus Methanofastidiosia archaeon
GCCCGCGGCGCTCTACCACGTGGACATGTGCTACTCACCGCCGTACTCACCGGTATGGGACCCGCTCCTCATCGCGGCGCAGGAGGCTGCCAAAGAAACGAGAAAGGCGTCACGCGACGCCTCAGACAAGGCACCCTACCTCTCGTTTTAGGCGGCTACTTCTTGAACTTGATGATATCACCGATGGTAAGCCCCTGGTTGAGGGAGACCTTCTGCTCGACGTCGACATCGCCCACCCGCTCGAAGAGCGTGACTTCCAGGGTCTTTTCAAGCTTTTTTGCCACCTTTGCCGATGGCCGCATGCTCTTGGTCTCGATGCGGTGCACGAGGGACTCCTTCTCTTGGATCTTCTGTCCAAGCTCCGACTGGGACCATCCGCGCTCTTCCCGGGCGAGACGGACAACATCGTTGTAGTCCTCCACAAGCTCCATGCTGCGGATGCGTGCCTGTGGGCCGCCTCCCGCCGGCTGGCGGGGGCCCTGCGACGGCCTGACAGCCGGAGACGGGGCACCGGAACCGTGAGGAACACGCTGCCTCACCGAGGGGGGAGTGCCGAACTTCCGGCAATTGGGGCACACGGTAAGCTCCGCGCCCTCGACGATGACCTTGAATCCTTTTCCCTTGAAATCTCTTCCACAAATCTCGCAAACCATGTGCTCACGCTCAGTACCACCTCCCCCGTACACCTTAAATAGGTTGCGATGCCGCCCCCGAAAGGGAAACCCTTTAAGAAGGGTATGCCATAAAAAGCCCATGCGCGTCTCAGTGGTCATACCCGCGTACAACGTGGAGCGTACCGTGGCAGAGGTGGTCGGGCGCTGCGATCCCTCCTATGAGGTGGTGGTAGTGGACGACGGCTCGTCTGACGATACGTACGAAGTAGCATCGGGGACGAGGGCGCGGGTAGTGCGCCATGCGGCAAACAAGGGAAAGGGCCAGGCGCTCGTCACAGGCCTTACACATGCCGAGGGAGACATCATAGTCTTTCTCGACGCAGACCTCCAGCACCTGCCCGAGGACATCCCCGCCATCGTCGCCCCCATCGAGTCGGGCACCCACGACATGGTCATCGGCTCGCGCCGCCTTGGCAAGACAGGCGACATGCCGCTTCTGCGCCGCATCTCGAACAGGACGACCACGACGCTTGTGCGCCTCTTCACCGGGCTTTCGGTAACGGACACGCAAAGCGGATTTCGCGCGTTTCGCGCCGACGCCCTCAGGGCCATGCCGCTCAAGAGCAAGCGGTTTGAGGTGGAGACCGAAATGCTCGTCTGCGCCGCCCGACGCCGCCTGCGGGTGTGCGAGGTCCCCATTGCCATCGTATACCACGACGGCCCGTTCCACTTTTCCGTGCTTGACATCCTCCGCTTCCTGCGGATGGTGCTGTTCCGACGCTGTTAAACGGGAACGTTAATATATCCCGGCACCGAGGGAAAACACGAAGTGGTACCATGCGCGAAGCGTTACGGACAATCAAGGAAAACACCCTCTCCCATGAGGCATGGCGTTCAGAGACGCTCAACATGATAGCCTCTGAAAACATCACGTCCGGGGCCGTGGCCAGGGCCGTGGCATCGGGATTCTCACACAAGTACGCCGAGGGGTGGCCCACGGCGCGATTCTACCAGGGATGCAAGTACTTCGACGAGGTGGAGCTTGCCGGCAACTCCCTGTACTACCAGCTCTTTGACGCCCAGTACGTCGACCTGCGCCCCATCTCGGGGACAAACGCCAACCTTGCCCTCTTCTTCGGTCTTGCCGAGCGCGGCGACACGCTCATGGCGCTGCACACGAGCGATGGGGGCCATATCAGCCATACGGGCTTCGGTTCGGCAGGCATCCGGGGCCTCGAGGTGACCACCTTTCCCTTCGACCAGAAGGAAATGAACATCGACCCCGATGCCATGGTGGCGCATATCCTCGAGGTCCGCCCGAAACTCATCCTGTTCGGAGCGTCCATGTTCCTTTTTCCCCACCCGGTGAAAGAAGCCGTGGATGCCGCCGCCGAGGTGGGTGCCACCATCGCGTACGACGGGGCCCACGTCCTCGGACTCATTGCGGGAAAGCAGTTCCAGGACCCTCTCTCAGAAGGTGCCAAGGTGCTCACCGGAAGCACGCACAAGACCTTCTTCGGGCCGCAGGGCGGCCTCATCGTGACACGGGGGCTTGAAGACGACCTGTTAGGAAAGATGCAGTGGGGCGTCTTTCCTGGCGTGCTCTCGAACCACCACCTCCACCATGTGGCCGCAAAGGCCGTGGCCGCCGCGGAGATGCTGGACTACGGCGAGGCGTACGCACAGGCGGTGGTCCGCCACGCACAGGCGCTGGCACAGGCGCTCTACGAGGAAGGCCTTGACGTGCTCTGTGAGGAGAAGGGGTTTACCGAAAGCCACCAGGTCGTCATCGACGTGAGCGGTAACGGGGGCGGCAAGCTTGTTGCCGGCGACCTTGAGGCGGCAAACATCATCTGTAACAAGAATCTGCTTCCCTGGGACCCCATCGAGCGGTCCGACGACCCATCGGGCATACGTATCGGCGTGGCAGAGCTCACGCGGCTTGGCATGCAGACACACGAGATGGCAGAGGTCGCTGCCTTCTACCGCCGCGTCATCCTCTCGAAAGAGGACCCCTCGGCCGTGGCAGCAGACGTCACCTCCTTCCGTTCGGGATTCCAGGACGTCCACTTTGGATACAGGTGGGAAGACATATAGGTAGTGCCCTCGGTGTGGCGGCCGGACTGCTGGCCCTTCTTATCGGCACGCTGGACGGCGCACTCCTCGTGCGCTATTTCCGAATGCCGGTGCGTCCCGCGCCGCCACCCTCAGGCCAAGTGCCACGTATCTCGGTCATCGTTCCCGCGTACAATGCTGCAGCGACGCTTCGGCAGACGCTTGAAGCCATCCTTGCCAGCGAGGGCGTCGCACCTGAGATCATCGTCGCCGACGACGGGTCCACCGACGGGACGGCGACGGTCGCCAAAGGACTGGGCGGGGTGCGCGTCATCACCCTCCCCCACCGTGGCAAGTGGTCGGCGCTCAACGCGGGTATCGCCGAGGCCTCACATCCCCTGATAGCCACCATCGATGCCGACACGCGAGTCGAACCATCGACGCTTTACCGCCTCTCTGCGGCACTTGAACGCCATGATGCCGTGGCCGGCGCGCTCCATGTGGCCAATACCGGCTCGGTGCTCGGCGGGATCCAGGCGCAGGAGCACCTGCGCATCGCCGTCTACCGGCGTATCCACGGCACGGTGGACACGGTATCGGGACCGGTGGCTGCCTTTCGTCGGGAGGTGGTGCGTGCCGTGCCGTTCCGGGATTCCGAAGTGGAGGACTACGACCACACCCTGGCCCTAAGATCGGCCGGCGCCTCCATCGGTTACGTGCCCGGTGCACGGGCCTA
>JAHKLV010000074.1 GCA_020854925.1 Candidatus Methanofastidiosia archaeon
AGCCCCAACCGGTCAAAGAGCACCTCGCCCAGTTGCTTGGTCGAGTCGATGTTGAAGCGCACGCCCGCCAGCTCGTGGATTTGGTCGGCCAGCCGTTCCAGCTCCCGGCCGACCTCGTGGCTCATCCGCTGCAAGAGCGGCACATCCAGGCTGACCCCGTGGCGCTCCATCGCCGCCAGGACCGAGACCAGCGGCATCTCGATCTGCTCGAAGAGCCGCTGCAACGTCTCAACCGCCTCCAGCCGCGGCCGCAGGTACTCGTATAGCCGCCACGTCACGTCGGCATCCTGGGCGGCATAGCGGCTTGCGGTCGCCAGATCGACCTGGTCGAAGGTCAACTGGTCCTTGCCCTTGCCGATCAGGCTGGACAGGCGGATGGTATCCATGCCCAGATAATCGCGGGCCATCGCGTCCATGCCGTGGCTGGTCCGGTCGACGTCCAGGCAATACGAGGCGACCATCGTGTCGAACCATACGCCTCGCAGGGGCATGCCGGCCTCGGCCAGGACGATCATGTCGTACTTGATATTCTGCCCGATCTTTCGGACGTCGGGATCGGCCAGGATCGGCCCGATGACCTCGCGGACGGCCGCGGCATCGAGGTGCGCGCTGCCCAGCGGCCCACGGATCGGCAGGTACCACGCCCGGCCCGGCGACCAGGCGAAGCTCATCCCCACCAGGTCCGCCCGCATCGGGTCGGTGCTCGTCGTCTCCGTGTCCACGGCGAAGCACGTCTGCTTTCGCAACTGCCGCACGAAGCCTTCGAGCTTCGCCGACGTGTCCACCAATTCGTAATCACAGGCATCCGCGGCCTGGATTGCGGCGGTCGGCGCATCCGTGGTATCGACTGCCTCCGGGCCGGCGGCGGCCCGCTCCAGGCCCAACTGCGACAGCAATCGCGAAAAGTCCAGCTCGGTGAACAACCTTGCCAGGGTTTCCCCATCCGGTTCGTGCAAGGCGAAGCGTTCGACGTCCAGCTCTATCGGCGCATCCCGGCGGATGATCAGCAGTTGACGGCTCAGGTACGCCTGATCCTTGTATTGTCGCAGGTTTTCGCCGCGCTTGCCGCCGATCTCGTCGGCATGGGCGTATAGCTCATCTAGTGAGCCGTATTGTTTGATCCAGCGTGTGGCGGTCTCCGGGCCGACAAGTGGTACGCCGGGGATGTTGTCGGCGGTATCGCCCTGTAAGGCCAGGACATCGATGAACTGCTCCGGCCGCAGGCCCGTGTCCTCCAGCAGGGACTCGGCGGTCGTCTCCTTGTCGCCCTTGATGTCGTACATCCGCGTGTGGGCATCCAAAAGTTGCAGCATGTCCTTGTCTTTGGAGCAGATGTACGACGTGATGCCCCTCTTGGCCGCCTGGGTCGTCAGCGTGCCGATCAGGTCGTCCGCCTCGAAGCCGTCCACCCGCAGCACGGGGATCCGCATCGCCTCGAGAATCTGTTCGATGCGGTCGATCTGCGGCGGCATGTCCTCCGGCATGGGGGGGCGATGCGCCTTGTAATCCGGGTAGATCGCCGCGCGGAATGGGGGCGTCTTGCTGTCCATCGCCACGACGAGAAGATCGGGCTTGCGCCGCTCGATCAGCCCCAGCAGGGCGGTCGTGAAGACGTACGTCGCCTTGGTCGGCTCGCCCTTGGGGCTGGTCAGCGGACGCATCGGCGCATAGTACGCCGCGTAAATCTGCGCATGCGCATCGATGATGTAAAGACTCTTGCCCATGCCCGGATCATACGCCGCGGTTGGTGATCATGTCAACCACCGTCCTGGCCCTGCGGGTCGCGGGGATGCGTCGTCGGACATCGCGTCAAACGTCCGATCTGCGACGGGCCGACGGCCGTTTACCGCAGCACGATGGTGTAGGGCGAGGTCTCGTCGATTTCGATCTTCAGGCCGCCGGGGGCCGTCGAGACCGTGGTTTTCTTGTCCGTGGCGTAGCCGTTCTCGTCGCAGGTGACCACCCGGACGCCGGAGCCTTTCAATCGCACCGTCACGGCGGCTTTGATCCGTTCCATGCCCCAAGGGGCGGAGCCCACGCTGCGAATCGTCCCGGCCAGTCCATCGGGCTCGGAGGTCCGCCATCCATAGGGCTGATCGACCGTCGTGCATTGGATGAGGATCTTCCGCGAGGCGGCCAAGGGCTGCCCATCAAGCGACACCACCAGCACGGCCCCGTAGTCGTTGGCCATGTCGATGTCCACATCATCGAGGCGGACCATTCCCGCCCGCCCCAGAAAGCCGGCCACCCCTTGGGCCTTGGGGGTGTCCACCGTGACCAGGCCGCGGCCATGGTCAAGCCGCACCTCGCCGGTTGCGCTCGTGATCGCCTTGGCCTCACGGTCAATCCGCGTGGTTAGGTCCATCAGCCGCGACTGATCGGGGCGGCCCGCGAAGGACCGCGTTATCCGGCCGACGTAGAACACCGCCGGATCGACGCCCTGCTCGATGCGTCCCGACCGGCCTGCCGGAATCTGATCGGCCCGCAACTGGTCCATCGCCGCCTCAACCACCACCGGCGATCCCTTC
>JAHKLV010000091.1 GCA_020854925.1 Candidatus Methanofastidiosia archaeon
ATGGGAAACGTGGTGCCCGTCAGGAGGTTTTTCCCGTAGATGTCAAAGGAAGAGGGAACAGCCCCACGCTCCCACACGACAAGAGGCCCGTCTACCACACCAATAGACTCGTTTGGCCCGTATTCGTCCCATACCGTAAAGACGGTGTCGTCGCCAAGGAGCGTGCCATACATACCGGCATCATGCCCGTTGGTGAAATCGGTCCATACGACCGTATTACCCGAGATGCTGGGGGCGGCATGATTCCAGTTGATGGGGGCGACAAAAAATTCCTCAACATATTTGGCCTGCGTTGGCGCCATGGCGGCGATACAGAGCAGAGCAAGGGCGAGGACAGTGTACTTGGCATGCATACCCCCTTATGGCACCAGGCACCTATTAAAGATTTTGCCCACGATGCCTGGCATGGAAAAAAGGGGGCTAGAGCGTGAACAGGTCGGCGATGGCAAGGACCTTCTGCTCGCCGGACACCATGTCCTTGACCGTGGCCCTGCCCTCGGCAAGGTCCCGCTCGCCAAGGATCACCACGCGCTTGGCGCCGATGTCGTTTGCCTGATTCATCTGCTTTTTCATGTTCCGCCCCGAAAGGTCATACTCAACGGACGCACGGTCGCGAAGGCTTTGTATGAGCTTGAACGCCGTCTCCCCCACCTCGCCCACGGTCACGATGTAGTAGTCGGGGCCGAAGTCTGGTTCGGGCCAGCTGCCTTCTTCCTTCATGAGGATCTCGAGAACGGGCATGCCGATGGCAAAGCCCACGGCGGGCATGGGCTGCCCGCCGTAGAGCTCCACGAGCGTGTCGTAGCGGCCGCCTCCGAAGAGGGAGCGCATGCTCTTGGCCTTGTCAAAGACCTCGAAGACGAGGTCGGTGTAGTAGGCAAGCCCGCGGACGATGGACAGGTCGAGCATGCAGTGCCCGCCGTATCCGTAGGCGTCAAGCATCTCGCCCATCTCGCGCAGCGAGAGGAGCGCCTCGGCCACATGGGGGTCTTCCCGGTCAAGGAGCGCCTCCACCCTCGGTATGCCCTCGGAGATGGTCCCCGACACGGAAAGCAGCTCTTCAAGGGCCGCGGCGCAGCCCTCGTCCACGCCGATGCCGGCAAGCATCGCGCCAAACTCGTCCTCGGGCACCTTGCCCCGCTTGTCCACCACGGCAAATCCCTGCGCGGCGTCGACGCCGTACGAGGAAAAGAACGATTCAAGCAGCCGCCTGTTGGATATGTGGAAGAGGAAGTTCTCGAGGCCCACCGAGGTGAGGCATGCGATGCCCGCCGCAATTATCTCGAAGTCCGCCCTGCTCGAGCGCACGCCGAAGATGTCGACGTTGTACTGGTAAAACTCGCGCTGGCGCCCCTTCTGCGGCCGCTCGTAGCGCCAGTGGCGTGAAAGCGAGCACCATTTCACCGGTTTCTTGAGCTCCTTCTGGCGCTGGATGACCATGCGGGCGACGCTTGGCGTCAGCTCGGGGATGAGGCAGATGTCGCGGCCGCCCTTGTCCTTGAAGGCGTAGATCTCGTCGACGATGCTGTCGCCCGCCTTGCGGCTGAAGAGCTCGAGGCTCTCGATGGAGGGCGTGCAGACCTCCTTGAATCCGAACCGGCGCAGGGCGCCGAAGAGGCGCTCGTGGATGACCGTGCGGCCGTAGTAGTCCTCGGGATAAAAGTCCCGCACACCGCGCAGCTTCTCTATCATGCGCACCCCTCACTCGATTTCCGTGAGGAGGTTGTCCCGGGTCACGATGCCGATGTACTCCTCCTGGTCCTTGACGAGGACGGCGTCGCGCTCCTCGAGGAGCCGGGCAACGGCGCGCATGGAGATGTTCTTGTCCACCACGGGGAAGGGTTCGCCCATGAAGTCGTCCACCGGTTTGCTCTGCCAGTCCTTGACATCGTTGAGGATGAGGTTCGTAAAGAGCTTGTCCGTTATCGAACCGACAACGGTGCCCCGCGGCCCCAGGACGGGAAGCTGCGAGTATCCCCTCTCGTGCATGACCTTGGAGGCATCAAGCAGCTTGCTTCCCACGGGGATGGCCGTGATGTTGGGCGTCATGATGTCTTCCACCTTTTTGAGGGACGTCTGCTCCAGCTCAGCGAGGGTGTCAAAGATGCTCTTGGCCTTTTCGTAGCTCAGGTTGAGCTGGTTGCGCTCCACTTTCGCGATGACGGACTGGGAGACCCCAGCACGCTTTGCCAGCTGTTTTTGCGTAATCCCGAGTCGTTTCCGTATTTGTTTAATATCGCTAAGCTCTCTCATTGCATGGTACAATACGGGAAGGCTTTATAATTCTTTTCCTGTAGCCTTGCTCAGGCAAATATTCTTATACCCGCTATTTCCCCTTCTGGGTGGATGATACCATGCATGTTTCAGAAGCACAACAGCGGGTCAGGGCGTTTTGCGAGGCGCGCTCCTGGGACCGATTCAGGGCATCGCTTGTCTATATGCACCTCATGGAGGAGCTGAGCGAGGTCGGCGAGGAGATCCTCTATGAGGAGGGGTACAAGAAGGAGGGCGCCGGCCACGTGCGGGGCAATCCCGACGTGGGACGCGAGCTCGCCCAGTCGCTTTCGCTCCTTTTCCAGCTTGCCCAGCACTTCGGCGTCGACCTTGAGGCGTCGCTCGAGGCGGAGCTTGCCCTCATGGAGCAACGGTTCCCGCCGGAGCAGTGGCAAAACCATAAATAACGGCGCCCACAAGCAAGTTCATGGAACCGTGGTACCGGCGGAATCTCTGGGCCCTGGCCCTCGCCTCGGTGGCGCTCCTTGCCTGCGGCATCGTTGCCATGGCGGTGCTCCGCTACCGCCTGCCCTTCTCATGGGATGTCTGGTACCACATCGGGATGGGCGAGGCGTTCAAGGGCGGATTCGTCTGGTGGGACTGGGGTTCGTTCGGCCCTACGGGGCGGCCCAACCTCTACCCCCCTGCGTTCCACCTGTTCCTCGCCGCGCTTTCCCTCGTCCTTCGCACGCCGGTCCAGTCGGTGGCGCGCGCCCTCCCGCTCGTGTTTTACCCGGTGACCATCGCGCTCGTCTACTGGCTCGCCGCGCTCCTGTACGGGCGCCGGACCGCGCTCCTCGCCGCGCTCCTCTGCTCGTTCGTCCCGGTCTTTGTCGACCGCGGCGTCATCGCATCCTCGCAGGCGCTCGCCGTCATCTGCATGCTCCTGTGCCTTGTCTTCTTCCTCAAGGCAGAAGAGGACCGCCGCTATGCCGTGGCGTCGGGTGTGTGCGGGGCGCTGGTGGTTCTCGGCCACGGCCTCACGCTCATCGTCCTTGCCGCCTGCCTGCTCGTTGCCGCCGCCGTCATCGCGTGGGAATACCGTGCCCGCGGGGATTCGCCGCGCCCCGTGCTCGTGAACGTGGGCATCGTCGTGGCGTTGTGCGCCGCCATCCCCTCGTACTGGCTGTACTACCTCTTTGGCCACGGGGTCTACTCCACCATCCCCCAGACGACCTCCCTTGCCCTCAAGTACTATCCTGACAGGCTCGGCGCCCTCCAGATAGGGCTGGCGCTGGCCGGCGTCGCCGTCGCCGCAACGCGCCGTTCGCGCGCCGACCGCATCCTCATGGGGTGGCTTGCCGCAACCTTCCTGCTTTCATCGTCGATGTTCTGGGTCCTTCCCACCCGCTTCATCGAATTTGTGGCCATACCGCTGGCCATCCTCGCGGCGGTGGCGCTCGAGCGCTTTTTCTCGCGGGAGCACCCGTACGCCGCCTTCGGCCTCGTGGGCGTCGTGCTTGTGGCCATGGCCGGCCCGTACGTGTACGTCAACGCCATCGGCCCCCTCGTGTACGAGCAGGAGGAGGCTGCCTTCCTCTGGCTGCGCACCGACGCCGCGGCGGGCGGCCAGCTCATGACCGGGTGGTTCTTCGCGCCTGTGGGCGGCACCATCTCGGGAAAGGTCCCCATCAAGGGCGCCTACTACTCGGGGTCGTTCCGGTACCTTGAGCGCACGGGGGACACGGACGCCCTCTACGCCGGCGACCTCGCCATCCTCGGCAAGTACGACATCGCCTTTGTCTACTACGGCCGCAAGGAGGCGGACGACTACGGCCCCCTGTCCTTCCTCGACCGAAGCG
>JAHKLV010000121.1 GCA_020854925.1 Candidatus Methanofastidiosia archaeon
CGGAACACCGCTGCTGGACATCAAGCCATACATCCCCGCCTTTGACGCTGTGCCAACGGCGCGCAGCGGCTGGTTTGAATCATGTGCCCACGCACTCGACGAGACGAGAAGCGACAATCGATTCCGTTGAGGGGGTACGTTGCCAGGGAAAAGATTATATAGGTGCTTTCATCGTTATATCAAAAATGACATAACGATGGATAGATGATACATCGATACGCCCTTCCCGTTATACCCCTCGTCTCCGGTTGCATTACCTCCTCAGACAGCACTGTATCCGACACGCCGGAGACGAGGGCATGCAGGTACTCAGAGCCGGAGCACCGCCGCCGATTGGCGCAAAGAAACATTTAAATGCGTGCCTGCACTAAGTGAGAAAGACTAGGTCGGGGGGTTAGGCGTCCCCTGTTGCCGGTATTCGTCTTTATGCCGGGACCAAAGCCCGCGGGGCGTCGGTGGACCCTGCCAAGGGAGCGGTCTACGCCTATGATGTCCTGTCCCACTTGATTGGTGGAGCGAGAGGCCTCTTTGGAGGAAGGGGTTAACGCGCCTTGTCTCCCAAACCCCGCCAGGTCCGGAAGGAAGCAACGGTAGGGAGGACATGCAATGCTTGAGGGATTGCAGGACGGAGAACGGGGTCGTTTTACCTAGCATGAGGAATCCGGTCACCCGCGGGCGGGTCGCCTTCGAGCATGAACTTAGGTGCGTCCATGGACCCGCTTTCTGCCATTGAGGACAACTTTGCCATCTTCCTCGCCATGGGATTCGTCTTCGGCCTGGCGGCACCGTCCGTGTTCTCGCAATTCAATCCCTATATCCTCTGGTTCCTTATCGGGGTCATGTTCTTTACCATCCTCAAGATTGACCTGCGGGAGCTCGCGCGCACCGCGGCAAATCCCGCCTATGTCCTCTATCTTTCCATCCTCATCCTCGGCGGGGTGCCCGTGCTGTGCTACGGCATAGCTTCGACGCTCTTCCCCGCCGTGGCCGCGGGAACGCTCATCGCCTGCGCGCTTCCGGCTGCCGTGTCATCCACCTCGATCACCCTGCTGCTGAAGGGCAATCCGCACATCGCGCTCCTTGTCACCATCATCACGGCGCTCGTGGTGCCGTTCACGCTGCCGGCGCTTGTCAAGGCACTCATAGGGGTGGAGACGGCAGCAAGCTACGGGGAGATGTTTACGCTTCTGGTCAAGGTCATTGTCGTGCCGTTCGCTCTCGCCCTTGCCGCCAAGCGTGTGGCGCCATCAGCAATCGAGCGGACGAAACGGGCGTATCCCACGCTCAATGTCTTCCTGCTCTTTTTCGTCATCGCGGGGCCGGTGGGCCAGTACGCCGACATCATCCTCGGGGACCTGGGAAAGACCGGCGAGGTCGTGGCGTTTTTTGTGGGCATTGCCGTGCTGCGCCACCTCATCGGGTGGTACGCCTCCTTCTGGCGGCCGTTTCCCGACCGCATCGCATCGACCACCGTGGTGGCGTACTGCAACATTGGTCTTGGCATCGGATTCGCCTACGACTTCTTTTCGCCAGAGATAGTGGTGGTGGTCGTGCTCTATGAGGTGGTCTGGAATGTCATGCCCGTACCGTTCCAGCATATCGTGAAATCCTTATCCTTAAAAGGGAAATATTCCTAAATTACTACCCAATATGAGCATAAAGCTTATAAATCTGCAGGAAACTACCCTACAGGCATACCACCGCGTGGCGATATCATGCTGGACCTGCTGGAAAAGGCCGTGTCCCCGGACATCACCGTGGGAATCGGCGCGTACACCGATGTGAAAAAGATTCTTGACGTCAGGGATGCTTTTGACCTTTGCCCCGTGAAGGTCATAAAAGATGAGGAGACAGCGCTTATCGCCCTCAAACGTGGCGACATCGACTGCCTCGTCCGTGGCACGCTCCGGTCATCTGCCTTTCTCAAGGCGCTCTACGCACATTTCAACGTGCACAAGGCATACCGTATCGCCCTCCTCGGGACGGTGGACAAAAAATATTTCCTCTTTGCTCCCGTGGGCATCGACGAAGGCGAAAGCCTCAACGAGAAGATAACGCTTGTCAGATATGGCAAGGACCTTCTGGACACCCTGGGCATCACACCCAAGATATCCATTCTATCCGGCGGGCGGCGCGACGACCTCGGGCGCTCCCGGTATGTCGACATGACCATTATAGAGGCCAGGCGGATTGCCGAGGAACTCGGCATCATGCACCACGAGATAATGATCGAGGACGCCATCAAGGAGTCCAACTTCATCATAGCGCCCGACGGCATATCGGGCAACCTCATATACCGAACCCTCGTCCATCTGGGGGGCGGGTCGTCCCACGGTGCGCTCTACTATCCTTTGGCCAAGGAGGGCACCGTCATCGCAGACACATCCCGTGCTGCGGACGAACAGGAATACAAGACAGCCATCATGCTGGCAAACGCATACAAGGTGATGAGAAATGCTAACACGCGATGACGTAATGGAAAAGTACGGTACTCTCCCCTACATGAGCCCGTACGAACGGATATACGCACTCATAGACGACGACAAACGCTCAATAGAGCTCCACGAGTTCCACGCCCGTGGGCGGTGCAACGGTGGCGCCGCCTGGGAAACATACCATTTCCCCCGCACCTCGCGCCTCGTGCGCGATGCGTTCCGGGAGGGAGCGCGAAACGTCCTTATCCTCGACGCAGGCCAGGAGGAGCTCGATCTCATCCCCGGTATCGCCAGCGCCGGCATCGAGGCGGCACGCATCACGAAGGATACGGTCGAGCTTACCTATGCCGGGCTTGCCGGCGGCGGCGTGGCCGTCACGGTCTGTCGGGGCATGGCAGAAAACATCAAGGGCGTCGAGATCCACTCCATGGGCGGTGGCGCACAGCTCGGCAGGGCGACGCTCCACCTTCCCGCGTACAAGAAGTTCGTCTTTGGCGCCGACGACACCGACATCCCGGGGCAGGGCGCCACCTGGTCGGTCATGAACGAGATTGCCTACATGGCCGAGCAGGAGGGCCTGGCCCACTACCTCGACCACACCATCACGCAGCTCTACCCGCACGCACCCACGAAAACGACAAACTGTGTCACGGTTGCCGTAAACATGGCCTGTCCGCCAGGCGGCGAAAAGCGGCTTAAGGAGTTTCTCCTCGACAACCTTGCCGAGCGCACGTACAGCAAGGATGCGGCCGCCGTCCTCTGGAAAAAAGTCGACATCCCCGACGGCCTTCGCCGCTACACGCAAAACGCCAAGAACCG
>JAHKLV010000188.1 GCA_020854925.1 Candidatus Methanofastidiosia archaeon
GATAGGTGGGTTATGATTCCCCTCACGGTACGGGACTTCTCGTTTTCCTATCCCCACACCGACAGGCGCATCGTCAACGACGTTTCCTTCGATGTGCACGAGGGAGAGTTTGTCTCTATCGTGGGGCCTTCCGGATGTGGCAAATCCACGCTCTGCTATGCATGCAACGGCATCATACCCCACACCATCTCCGGGACCGTGGGCGGCCGCATTGAAGTATTCGGCAAAGACACTGCGACCCACGAGCCGCATGAGCTATCAGCGGAGATAGGCATCATCCTCCAGAATCCCGAAACGCAGCTCTTTGCAATGACCGTCGAGGAAGAGCTTGCCTTTGGACCGGAGAACCTCAGCATCGAACCAGGTGAGATAGAGCGGCGCATTGACTGGGCACTTTCCATCGTTCGTATGGAGCGCTACAGGGAGACCTTCCCCTTCCATCTTTCAGGGGGGCAGAAACAGCGGGTTGCCATTGCCGCAACGCTTACCATGATGCCGCGGGCCCTCATCCTCGATGAGCCCACCTCGCAGCTTGACCCCAAGGGGAAGCGGGAGGTCTTTGACGTCATCAAGCGCCTGCATGACGAGGAGGGGATGACCATCATGCTCATAGAGCACGAAACTGACCTCATTGCCGAGTATGCCGAACGGGTCATGGTCATGGACGCTGGGCGAATCATCATGGACGGCGTGCCGAGGGAGGTGCTCTCAAAAGTCGAATTCCTCCACAAGGTGGGAGTACGGCCGCCGGAAGTTGCCGAAGCGACCTTCCGCCTCCACCGCGAGGGCCTGGTCCCTGCGGTCTGCACCACCATGCACGAGGCCCGGGAGATGATATGGTGAGCTTCATCGAGATAGAAAGCGTCTCATACCGGTACGAGGAAACGAATCATGATGCCCTTTCAGGCGTGAGCCTCGGGATTGAGCGCGGGGAGTGCGTGGCGCTCCTCGGACCCAACGGGTCGGGGAAGACAACACTCATCAAGCACCTCAACGGGCTCCTCAAGCCGCAGACCGGCCGCGTAGCCATCAACGGCGTTTCCACACGGGAGCGCACCATCGCCCAACTGGCACGGACCGTGGGGTATGTGTTCCAGAATCCCGATCACATGATCTTTGCGGACAGCGTGGAGGAGGAGGTCTCGTTTGGCCCCCGGAATCTCGGTATGGCAAAGGACGACATCCGAAGGCGCGTGGACGAGGTGCTGGCCTTCACCGCCCTTGCCCCCTATCGGGAAACCCACCCCATGTCCCTTTCAGGGGGGGAAAAGCAGCGTCTCGCCCTTGCAGCCATCATCGTCTCGAATCCGGAGATCCTTATTCTCGATGAACCGACGACCGGTCTTGACTACAAGAGTGTGCAGTCTATGGTGCATCTTGTCACGCGACTCAAGAACGAGGGAAAGACCATCATCCTCGTGACACACGACATGTCTCTGGTCTCACGCATCGCCACCAGGGCCGTGGTCATGCTTGACGGGTCTGTCGTCGCCGACGGCACGCCGCTTGCCATCTTTTCCGACAAGGAGCTTGTGGAGCGCGCCTATCTCGAGCAGCCGCCCGCACTCGCCCTCAGCGCCCTGTGGGGTGTGGCACCGTCGATGACACCCGAGTCCCTCGCTCGGGCGTTTCGGGAGGGCAGGCGATGATTAAGTACTCCATGTACCAGGCACATGACTCGGTATTCCACCGACTCGACCCACGGGTCAAGTTCATCATGTCGCTCTATATTTTCGTGTCAGGCGTACTCTTCTCCAACTGGATGTTCCTTGTGGCATCCTTCTCCTTTGTCGTATTCCTCCTCGTTGGCTTCGGCAGGGTGCGCCTTCGAACAATCGGCGTGTACCTGCGGCCCATCGTGCCGCTTGTCGTCATCATGCTGCTGCTCTGGCCGCTGTTTCTCCGGGAGGGCAGGGTTCTCGTGCAGGTCTGGCGCATCACCATCACGTCTGGCGGTGTCCTCATGGGCATCGCCATGGCGGCACGTATCCTTACCATGATCTCGGCGACCTTCCTCCTGCTCATGACCACGCAGCAAAAGGACATCATATCGGGATTGACCCAGATGGGGCTCCCGTACGACTACGGGTTGACCCTCGTTATAGCGCTGCGGTACGTCCCCACGCTCGCAGGCATGGCACAGACCATCACCGATGCCCAGCGTTCGAGGGGCCTCGAACTTGACAGGGGCTCATTACTTGAGCGCATCAGGAAATACATCCCCATCCTTGCGCCGCTTATCGTCGGGGCCATTCGGATGGCCCAGGAGCTTGCCATAGCCATCGACTCGCGCGCCTTCGGGCACGGGCCCAGGACATACCTGTACAAGCGCAGCATGCGGGGAGCAGACTATGCGATTCTTGCGGTGGCGACTGCCGCCTTCTGCGTTCTCACCTATGCACGGGTGACCGGATACACGGTTGGATTTCCGTAAAGGAACAGCCCGAAAGGGCGCATAAGAATACCGAAAGATTTAAATTTACCAATAGTTAAGGAAATAAAAATCACGGAGCCCCGTTCCGTAAGGTGAACCCCCATGACCCACGAATCAGAGTCGGTAATGCTCAAGGTTGCCGGAGCCGTGCAGCAGGATGTCGGGCGCGGCATCGTCCGCATAGACAAGAAGTACCAGGAAAAGCTATCCGTGTCGCAAGGCAACGTTGTCGAGATAGAGGGCGAGAAGAAGACGGCAGCCATCGTGGTCGACGCCTTTCCCAATGACAAGGGGCTTGACATCATCCGCATGGACGGCCTTATCCGTAAAAACGCGAAGACGGGCATGGGTGAGATCGTCAAGGTCTCCAAGGCTGACGTGAAAGAGGCAAAGCGCATCGTGCTCGCACCTACGCAGTCGGGGGTCCATTTCAACATACCCGGCACGAAGGTACGCCAAAATGTTATCGGTCGCCCCCTCAACAAGGGCGACATCATCAGCATCGTGAGAAAACCAAAGGACAATCCGTTCAAGGATTCCGTCTTTGAGGATTTTTTTGAGGGCCTTTTTGAGAATCCCACCTTTGCGCTGGGTGAGATAAGATTCGTTGTCGTCTCCACTGCACCATCCGGTGTCGTCCAGGTCACGAACAGCACGGAAATCGAGGTTATTCCAGAGGCCAAGGAAGTGCCCGAGACCACCATACCGTCCATAACATACGACGATATCGGGGGCCTCAAGGATGAGATTGACAAGGTCAGGGAAATGATTGAGCTTCCCCTCAAGCATCCCGAGCTTTTCGACCGCCTCGGGATAAAGCCACCCAAGGGCGTGCTCCTGCGGGGACCGCCGGGAACGGGAAAGACGCTCATCGCCAAGGCTGTTGCTTCGGAGACGAACACGCACTTCTCACATATCAACGGGCCAGAGATCATGTCAAAGTACTACGGCCAGTCCGAGGAAAACCTCAGGAAGGTCTTTGAGGAGGCCGAAAAGAACGCTCCAGCCATCGTATTTATCGACGAGATTGATGCCATCGCCCCCAAGCGCGGCGAAGTCACCGGCGAGGTCGAGCGACGCGTGGTCGCACAGCTCCTCTCACTCATGGACGGCCTCAAAAGCAGGGGGAAGGTCATCGTCATCGCGGCCACCAACAGGCCTGATGCCATCGACGACGCCCTGCGCCGCCCGGGACGATTTGACAGGGAGATAGAGATAGGGGTCCCCAGTGCGGACGGGCGCAAGGAGATATTACAGATACACACGAGGGGTATGCCCCTGGGGGAGGATGTCGACCTTGTCCAGATAGCGAAGACGACCTATGGGTTCGTCGGGGCAGACCTCGAGGCGCTTTGCCGAGAGGCGGCCATGAACACGCTGCGGAAAATGCTTCCCAGCCTCAATCTGGAAGAGGAGAAGATACCGTCCGACGTGCTTGAAAAGATTGAGGTGGTAAAGGAAGACTTTGACAACGCCTCAAAGGGCATCGAGTCTTCGGCTATGCGCGAGGTGCTCATCAGGACGCCCAGTGTGGGATGGGATGACATCGGCGGCCTCGAGGACGTGAAACGCCAGCTTGTCGAGGCGGTCGAATGGCCCCTCAAGAGCCCCGAACGTTTCTCCCGCATGGGCATCCGCATACCCAAGGGCATCTTTCTCTACGGGCCGCCGGGGTGCGGCAAGACCATGCTGGCCAAGGCGGTAGCCAAGGAATCGGCAGCAAACTTCATATCGGTAAAAGGTCCCGAACTCCTCTCAAAATGGGTTGGCGAATCGGAAAAGGCACTGCGTAAGATCTTCAAGAAGGCGCGCCAGGTCTCACCCACCATCATCTTCTTCGATGAGATTGATGCCATCACGAGCAGGCGCGGTGGCGAGGTCGGCAGCAAGGTCGAGGAGCGCATCGTGGACCAGCTGCTTACCGAGCTTGACGGTCTTGAGGACCTCGGCAACGTCATCGTCATCGGCGCGACGAATCGGCCGGACATCGTCGACCAGGCGCTCCTTCGGCCGGGAAGATTCGACCTCATGGTTAACGTGGGCTCCCCCGATGAGGCTGCGCGGCTGGGGATTCTCAAGGCACATGCAAAGAAGATGCCGATAGAAGGTGTGAATCTCAAGCGCCTCGCCCAGGAGACGGAGTACTATTCTGGTGCGGACCTCGAGGGGCTCTGCCGGGAAGCCGGCATGATAGCGCTCAGGGAAAACGAGGACGCGGCGGTCATCAAGCAGTCACATTTCCTCAAGGCGATGAAGAAGGTGCGGCCTTCGCTTAACAAGGACCTGCTTCGCATGTACGAGCGTGACTTCAAGTTGGAGGAGGCCCCCAACCTCTACCATTAGAGGCACGAATCGGCGCATCCGTGCGTTCCTATAACAAAAAATATAAAGAATCAGGCGGATAAGGTGCAATAGAGCGTTTGGAGGAACACTCATGGGTAAAATTGTTGCTTCACGATTGAGAGACAGAATGATAGTTACGGAACAGGGGCATGAAATAGGCATCCTCTTTGACATCGTCGTAGACGAGGCGACGGGAAAGCTTACCGCACTCATTGCAGAACCAGCAAACGAGACCATCAAAAACATCCTTGTCACCGACAAGGACGGCATGTGCCTCATACCGTTCTCGGCGGTGCACGCACTCAAGGACTTCGTGGTCATTGATGCAAAGCGCCTGCCGAGAAAAACACAGAAAGTGGGGATGTTTGCCAAAGAGGAATAGTCCCGGCAGACACCCCGACGGGTGAACCCGCATGAAGACGGCGATACTTCTAGGAACATTGACAGCCCTGCTTATGCTTGCAGGAACGGCCTTGGGATGGTACATCGGGGGAGATCCCGTACCGTACCTCACCCTCGCCTTCCTGCTCGCCATGGCACTTAATTTTGTGACCTACTACAAAAGCGACAAGATAGTCCTTTCCATGTACAAGGCAAAGGACGCTGATGAGCGGGAGTACCCCGAACTCTATGCCATGGTGCGCGAGCTGACAACGTTGGCCGACATGCCCATGCCACGCCTAGCCATCGTGCCCTCAAAGAATCCCAACGCCTTTGCCACCGGACGAAACGAGAACAAGGCCGTCGTGGCCGTGACGACGGGTGCCATGGACGTCCTCGAACAGGGAGAGCTGCGCGGCGTCATCGCCCACGAGCTTGCCCACGTCCTGAACAGGGACCTTCTCGTGAGCACCATGGCGGCGGTCATCGCCGGTATCATCGGCTACCTGGGGCAGCTCGGATGGTGGATGTCGTGGACCGGCGGCAGGGACCGCAACAACGGCGGCCTTGGTGCCATCGGCTTCATCCTGCTCCTTGTCTTCATACCCATTGCTGCCATGTTCATCCGTATGGCCATCTCCCGCGACCGCGAATTTGGCGCGGACAGGAGAGGCTCGGAAATCTCTGGCACGCCGGATATGCTTGCCCGTGCCCTCATGAAGCTCGAGTACGCGGCACACCGCCAACCCATGCGGGAGGGAAGCCAGTCGACGGCAAGCCTCTTTATCGTCAATCCGTTCCGTGGAAATGCGATAATGGAACTCCTGTCAACGCATCCATCCACCGCCAAGCGCGTGGAACGCCTCAACGAGCTTTCGCTTGACATGGGCAGGCCGACGGTGGGCGGGTACGGCGCTTAGGTAGCTAAGGCTTTTTTCAGAAGCGGCGGCGTGATGAGCGTCGTCGCAAAGGCCATGAGGATAACGGCAGCGTAGAGGTCGGTCCCGATGATGCCCGATACCAGACCGGTATTGGCTATCACGAGCGCCACCTCCATGCGCGGCGTCATCCCGATGCCGATGGCAAAGGCATCTTTTCTGCATACCTTCCTGCAACGGCATGCCGCATAGCTTGCAACAACCTTTCCGCCCACGGCAACGGCCACGAGGGCGACCCCGAACAGGCCCACGGCCCCCACCGCGCGGATATCTGCCCGCGCACCCACCATGGCGAAGAAGAGCGGTATGAAGAACGCGTATCCTATCACCTTCGTGTTCATGACGACATGGTCCTTTTCCGGTGTTCGGGCGATGATGAGGCCGGCCACGAAGCTGCCCGTGATGCCAGCCACATACATTTCCTCGGCAAGAAGCGACAAGAGCAGTATGAAGATGATGGCAAGGGACTCGACGGCATCTTCCGTCTTGAGCATGTGTGTAAGGAGGATGACCTTCCCGACGACGACACGCCCGATGATGGCGGCAAGGATAAAGAACCCCGCCATAAGCAGGAGGATGCGCGCCACCTGGAACGCGCCAATGCGTGAGGCACTCGCTACGCCCGCTAGGATGGTGAGCACCAAAACCGCAATGATATCGTCCATGACCGCCGCGCCGAGAATGGTGAGGCCCACCGGCGTGTTAAGCCGTCCCGCATCGAGCAGGACCCGGACGGTGATGCCCACCGACGTAGCGGCAAGGGTGGCCCCCACAAAGAGCGACACGATGACGGTATATCCATAGGCCATGGCAAGCGATGCACCAAAAACGAAGGGGACAATCACACCGAACATGGCAACGACAACCGCGGTCTTGCCGGTGCGCGAAAGGTCTTCCAGATTCGTTTCCGCGCCTGCAAGAAACATGAGCAGGAGGATACCGATATACCCCACGCTCTCCACAGCCCCCGAGACATCGATAACGCCAAGGACCGATGGCCCCAGGATAATGCCGCCAGCCAGTTCCCCGAGGATGGACGGGTACCGGAGGTGCTCGACCAGTTCCCCGCCCAGCTTTGCCATGGCAAGGAGGAGGACAAAGGTGAGAAGGATGTTCATGGCGTCACCGGAGCAAGATTCGCAGTACCGCAACGAGCGTCTTGGTGCCGATGAGGCCTTGGGGCGACCGGTCCTGCGAAACAACGACCACATGATGGGCATTATACTTGCGCATGATGGAAGCGACCTCGCCAAGAGACTGGTGCTCATACACGAAGAGGGGGTGGGTCTTCATGATGTCCTTCACAATCTGTGACGAGCGGTAGAGTGCCTCCCGGTAGACAAGCCCCCCTATGCCGGAAGGAAGGCGTGGGCGGGCAAATATTTTGAGTATATCGCTTTCAGTGATGAGTCCTGCCACCTTTCCCTCCTTGGTCGTCACGATAAAATGGGAGGTGTCGCTCGCCTTGAGAAGATCAAGAAAATCGGGAATCGGCATGTCCTCTGGGATGGACACGGCAATGAACATGACATCCTTTGCCGTCATGCGGTCGGGAAATCGCAATTCCCTGACGCCGTTGTTCCCAGATGCCCCGGCTTGTACAATATCGGATAGGTCGGGAAGCTCCTCGTCACGGTGATTAGGCACTTCCTCGTCGGTCATGAACGCGCCCTCCTCCTGCTTTCCTCCTTACGAAGCGCCATCTCCGCGGCCCGGCAAAGGGGGTCGACCGTCGGTGAGAGCGGCGGTGTGTAGGCGGTCTCCATGCCGGCAAGAAACGCCAGGTCTGCCCCCTGCTGCAGGGCGACAGAAAGCATGTTTATCCGGCACAAAACACCAGAACTCCCCACCACCTGGCCACCGAGGATGCGGCCGCCATCGCCGTACACAAGCTTGATGAGGATGGTCTCGCCACCGGGATAGTATTCGGGCAGCGTGGAACCCTTAAATCGGTATGACAAAACGGAAAGGCCGGCGCGCTCTGCCTGAGCCACGGTGACGCCCGCCGATCCCGCCTGTATGGGCCCGAGCTTCGTGATGGCGGTGTTATAGGTGGCAGGGTAGGTATCGGGATAACCTGAAACGGCGGCGGCAAGGACCCGTGCCTGCCGCACGGCAGAGGACCCGAGCTGTCCGAGAATAGGAGCGTGGGTAACGGCACAGGTGGACAGGACGCAATCTCCGCATGCGTATACGTCTCGTGCCGAGGTGCGCATCTGGGTGTCGACAACGATGCCGCCGTTTACGGCTAGCCCCGCTGCTGCGGCGAGGGATGCCTGTGCCCGTACACCACAAGCGACAACGCACAGGTCATAGCGCTCCACATCGGACGACGTATGGACCTCGACACCCCCTTCACGCTCCCCATAGGAAAGGACCGGGACTCCAAGCCGGATGTCGATGCCTTCGCGTGCGAGTGATTCTGATACTATACGGGACATGTCGGGATCGAGCATCTGGGGAAGGACAGACGGCAGCGCCTCCATGACCGTCACCGACAGGCCCCGGCAGTGCATGGCGACCGCCGCTTCCATACCAACGAGCCCAGCACCGATGACCAGTGCCCGTGTAGAGCCCTCCAGCGCCCCCGCTATCATCTTCGCGTCGTCCATGGTCTTGAGGAAAAAGGTCTTCTTTCCTTCCCCGGGCCCGGGCAGGCCGGGGATGGGGGGATGAAAGGGCGCGCTTCCCGTGGCAAGGACAAGGACATCGTAAGGAAAAGGGCCGGTGGCAGTATGCACCACCTTCTTTGCGGTGTCGATTGACACGACAGCCGTGTCAAGGCGCAGGTCGATGTTGGCCACCGAAGCGTAAAAGGAGGGGTCGTGCACCACGATGTCGTCAAAGGATTCTATGGCGCCTTCGATAACAAAGGGCAAAGCACAGGGCGAATATTCGGGATACGATTCCCCCTCAAGCAGGGTGATGTCGGCATCGCGCAGTCGCTTGCGCAGCTCAAGTGCGGCGCTGGTCCCGGCCGCACCGCCGCCCACTATGACAATGTGCATGGTTCCTCATCTCGAATAAGAGATAGGAGCCCCGCATATTTAACATATGCGATGAAGAACACCGCCCCCACGAATCCATAGACCACGAGGGTGGTCAGGGGGCTGCCGACGATGCCCACCGCACGCTCGAAGGCCACGAGCGGTATGCCCGCGAGGATAAGGGAAAGACGGGGCCGCACCGGAAGGTGTAGCGAGAAGGAAACAAGAGCAAGCGCGAGGGCAAGGCTGAGCGACGTGGCCACGGCTGCACCACTAATGCCATAGGCAGGTATGAGGGCAAAGCAGAGCACCAGGTCGGCGGCGGCGGCAATCGAGATGGCATAGAGCGGTGGCCGGGTGTCCCCCCTCCCCTGGAGCGATGACGAGCACAGGTAAAAGAGCGCATAGCACAGCATGCCGACGGAAAGGATGCGCAGGGCGTTTGCCGCCTCCACGGCATTGAAAAGGACATAGAGAATCTCCTCCGAAAAGGCAAAAATCGCAAGGGCAAAGGGAAGCGAGGCCGCGAATCCCGCTTCAAGCGCTTTGGTGATGACATCTCCGGTGCCCTGACCCCGTGACGAGAGCTCGGAGACCTTGGGTAGGAGCAAGCTTGAAAGGGCGACGGATAAGGCGGGTATGAGCCGTGCCGTGGGTGC
>JAHKLV010000225.1 GCA_020854925.1 Candidatus Methanofastidiosia archaeon
GAGAATCATGTCTGCGGCCTCTTTGGCAACATCGGTGCCGGAGATGCCCATGGCCACGCCGATGTCGGCCGCCTTGAGCGCTGGAGCGTCGTTGACGCCGTCCCCCGTGACGGCAACAACTTCGCCCATGTCCTTAAGGGTCGTTACGATACGCATCTTGTGTTCCGGCGTTGTGCGGGCAAAGATGCATGCGCCGTCAGCCAGGACTTGCATGAGAGCCTCGTGGTCCATGTCGGATAGCTCCTTCCCGGTGTACGGCCGGGGAGCATCCTCGGCCACTATTCCCGTTGCACGGGCTATGGCCATGGCGGTCTGAGGATTGTCACCGGTGATGACGATAATCTTGATGCCGGCTGTTTTGCATGTTGCGATGGCATCTTTGACCTCCATGCGCGGCGGGTCCATCATGCCAACAAGCCCAAGGAAGGAAAGGTCCGATTCCAGCTCCTCCATGTCGTACCTTTCACGAACAGCGACCTCTCGGTAGCCTATGGCTATGACACGAAGCGCCTTGTCAGACATGCTCTGGGCCTGTTGAAGAAGCAAGGTTCGTTCCGATTCTCCCAGAGGCACGCTACCTTCACCCGTTGCGATGGTGACTGCCCGTTCAATAATAGATTCAGGCGCGCCTTTCACATACGCGATGGCACCCTTCTCCGTTCTTGTTACGACGCTCATGCGCTTGCGGTCGGCATCAAAGGGAATTTGGAAGATGCGCCGATGTACCTGTTCGAGCTGTCCCATGTCCAAGGTTTTGGCGGCAAGGACCCTGAGGGCCCCTTCCGTAGGGTCACCGATAATCGAGCAGGCATCACCTTCTTGCACCAGTGAAGCGTCGTTGCACAAGGCTGAGCCTTCCAAGAGCATGCTGAGCGAATCGATGCGGGCAAGCTTCGTGCCGTCGAGTTCAAGGATATCACCTTCCGGTCGGTACCCCTCCCCCGTCACCCGGTAGGTGGTGCCGTTGGCATACAGTTCCCTCACTGTCATCTGATTTTGTGTGAGCGTCCCCGTCTTGTCGGTGCAGATGACCGTGGTGGAACCGAGTGTTTCCACCGAATTGAGCGATTTGATGAGGGCATTTCTTCGTGCCATGCGTTGGCTTCCTATGGAGAGGGTGAGGGTCACGGTCGGCAGCAGACCCTCTGGAACATTGGCAACGATGATGCCTATGGCGAAGATGAAGGCAGCCCAAAAGCTGTTTCCGATAAGAAGGCCGGTACAAAAGAAGATGGCGCCGAGGAGAATGGCTATGGTCGAGATTATCTTGATGAACTTGGCTATTTCCTTTTGCAGGGGTGTGAGCGTTTCATGTATTTCCGCCGTCAGGTCAGCAATTCTTCCGAATTCCGTGGCCGATCCTGTCGCAAAGATGACGGCTTTTGCAGAACCCGAGACCACCGTCGTACCGGAAAAGACGATGTTTTCGGCGGAGAGCAGGTCGTGGTCAGTAGGTTCGGCGTTTCGCCGTAGCGGGTCCGACTCCCCCGTGAGCACGGCATTGATGACCTTGAGCTCGTACGACTCCACCAGTCGGGCGTCTGCCGGCACCCGGTCCCCCTCCGAAAGCTTCAGAAGGTCCCCCGGTACGAGGTCAGGGGCAGGCACTTCCCGCTCTACACCTTCCCGTATCACCACCGCATTGAAGGCAAGCATGCGCTGGAGTGCCTCTATGGCCTTTTCTGCCCGAAATTCTTGGTAAAACGTAAAGGAACCGTTGATGAGGACGACGGCGACAAGGGCGATGCCAAGATTGAACATGCCTTCCCCCGGTGAGAGCGCCTCCCCCACAAATGCCATGGTGGCAGCTACCCACAAGAGCACCGCGAAAAAATTGGTCAACTGGCGAAGGTACTTTTTCCAAAGGGGCGTCGTCTCCCGCCTGCGCACCTCATTGGGGCCATAGTGTGCGCGGCGTTCCGCAATCTCTGCCGTGCTAAGTCCGGTCGGGGTGGAACCAAGCTCATCATAGACCTCGCCTGGCGTCCGATGTTGTATGTCCATGCCTTATGCACCCTTTGGTTTCCACAAAATAACGTTGCACTCGGAGGATTTCATCACCTCGATGGCGAAATCCTTTCGCACGAAGGAGGAAAATCTGTCTGGGGCGATGCGAAGAAACAGAAGGTCGAAGTTGTTCTGTTCAACAAAGCGCAGTATCTCCTCACGTATCGAATGGCAGATTCTGGTGTATGCGAAATGCGGAACCTCCCGAGCGTAGAGTCCGTCGCGCAACGGGGAAAGGTATGCTTGCATTGCCTTGTGTGCAGCATATGTTTCCTCGTCCGAGAGGATGGTGTCCTTTGCAATCTTCTTGCACCGCATTATCGAGAGAGGGTGTCGGTACATGGCGTAGAGCAGTGCCATGACCTCCGTGCGTTCTTCACGATAGAGGGAGACGTCCTGTATGGGTGAGAGGATGCGGCTATGTCCCCCCGCTGTCGTGGCACGTACCGACTTAACCACAAAGACGGTGACATCCGCCTGCATGACCAGCTTTGTGGCAAGATTGTTGGAGAATCGTCCGAATCGCTTGACTTTTCCCCCGCTCGACACAACGATGGCATCGGCGCCAAGGCGCCGTGCAGCGGAGAGGACCACCTCGGTGCGTTCGCCCACTTCCTCGACGAAGGCAGCGTCTACGCCCTGCCGTTCGGCAATGCGGGCAAGGCGCGCGAGCGAGGCTTCCGGGCCGTGGAGCGGTGCACCCCTTACCGTGAGAACGGACACACGGGCGCCTGCAGCATCTGCGAGTGCGAAGGCGTATTTTGCGGCCACCTCGCTGTCATACGAGCCGTCGACACATGCCAGGATATGGACGTACACGTTTTACCCTATGGCGTCAGCGTATATACACTTTGTGATGGCGGGATGCAGTAAGCTATTTGTTCAAAAGCGCCTTGAGGTCCATGATGGCCTTGATAAGCCGTTTTCCGTCCTCAGTCGTTGTGTACTTGTCATTTTGGTCATGGCGCAAAAAGCCCTTCGTGATAAGGAAGACAAGGTACTTTTCGATACGCTTAAAGTTCATGTTGGACTTAAAGACAAGCGTTGTCTTGCCGATGCCATAGAGGGAGTTCTGAAGGATATCGGCGATGACATCGATGGTGGTGCGCTTCTGCGTCAGGGACGAGAGCAGGTCAGCCCCTGTGTCCTGCTTCATATAGGTAACAAGGTCCCACAGTTCGAGGATGGAGAGCCGGGACTCTTTCTCCTCAAGCTTTCCCTTCACAAGGTAGTCGTATGCGCCCATCTTGAGCGCCTTGACGGCTATCTCGTCGTCCCCTTGCCCCGTAACCAGGATGACGGGAATGCTGATGTCCCCCTTTTTCATTTCCTCAAGGATCTCAAGCCCGGTCATGCGGGGCAGGTTATAGTCGAGAATGACAAAATCAAAGTATTCCGATCGTATCTTTGAGAGCCCCGTGGAACCGAGGGGAGTGCTCACGAGTTCATACCCCTGGGGGAAGAGGTCCTCGAATACGCGCTTCATTACTAGCACGTCGACATTGTTGTCCTCGACATAGAGCACCCGGGGTCCTTCCTTTTGTTCAGTCATGATAGTCTACTCCTGTGGTATGAGTGAAAACTCGAACCAGTATTCGTATATCTTCTCGATGGTGCGTTCGTACTGGGCGTGGTCGGTGGGTTTGATGACATAGCTGTTCGCACCCAGGCGGTAAGCGCGCTTTATCTCGTCGGGCAGCTGAGAAGAGGTAAGGATGATTATCGGTATGTCCTTGGTGTTCTCGTTTTCCTTGATCCGTTCGAGAAGCTCGAATCCGTTCATCTTCGGCATGTTGAGGTCAAGCGTTATGAGACGGGGAAGCACGACGTCTGCGTCACCCTTGAGATGTTGGGAAAAAAACGAGAGCGCCTGCAGGCCGTCCCGTGCAATCGTAATCTCCTCCGAGATGTGGCGGGCGAGCGTGCGCTTGATGACAAGCCCGTCGGTCACGTTGTCCTCGATAATGAGTATTCCTCGCTTTGTCATCAGGCTTCACCGATGAAGAACTTCTCTATGGTAAAGATAAACGTCGTGCCGACACCCTCCTCGCTCTCGACCCAGATGTCGCCACGGTGCTCCTTGATGATTTTTTTCACGATGGCAAGACCCGCTCCTGTTCCCCCGTACTCCTCACGGGGATGGAGCTGTTCGAAGAGCTTGAAGATGCGGTCGTGATACTCAGCCGGAATCCCGATGCCATTGTCCTTGACGCGGAACTCAAAGTAGAAGTCGTGGTCTTCACAGGCAATCTCCACGGTGGGTTCGTCCGTCCTGTTGAACTTGATGGCATTGGTGATGAGGTTCTGGAACACCTGCTTCATCCACGTCTTTTGCACCATTGCCTTGGGAAGGTCGTGGTAGGCGATTTTCGCGTTGCGTTCGGTGATGATCTTTTCTATATCCTGGCACACCTCGTCGATGAGTGCCCCAAGGTCCACGAAGGAGAAATCGACGTTTTTCCTGCCGACGCGCGAAAGCGTGAGAAGGTCGTCAACAAGCTGGGACATGGTAGACACCGATGTCACGAGCATGGAGAGGAACTCGACACCCATCTCGTCAAGCTGGCCCTCGTAGTCCCGCTTGAGGTACGTGGCAAGGGAGGAGATGTTTCGCAGCGGCTCCTTGAGGTCGTGCGAGACGGTGAACGTGAAGTTCTGAAGGTCCTCGTTAATCTTTTTGAGCTCCATCTCAAGCTTCTTCCTCTGTGTAAGGTCAAAGACGGTGATTGCCACCAGGTCCGAGCCGGGTATGAAGCTGAAGGTGACGCTTGCATACATGGTCTCGCCCGTGCGCTTGTGGATCATCAGCTCCCTGGTGAGTGGTTTCCCCGTTCCCACGTTCTGCATCCTATTGAGCATGAGGAGGATGCCCTTGCGGTCCTTTGCATCCACAAGGTCTGGCCACTTCATCTTTCCAAGGATGTCCTCTTTGCCATACCCCATGAGCTCCTCGAACTGTTCGTTGGCAAGGAGGATGGTGTTGTCCGTGTTGGCCATGATGGTGGGGGCGCCGCTGTGTTTGAACAGCGTGTAGTAGCGTTCCTCCACCTGTCTCAGCGTTGATGCCTCTTTGGAGCTAAAGGTGATAAAAGCGAGCAAGAGCATGCCATATGACAGAATATACAGGGAGTTGGACATCTCGCCGAGGAGGTATTCTGTATCTACAGACTCGATGCCGTACGTGGCATCGGCGGCAAGCGTGATGATGATAAAGGCCACAAGGTACCACCAGAATGGCTCTGCACGCCCCCTGTTGCTCGATACGGCAAAGACGAGGGTGAGGAACAGAATAACGGCGTCAAGGCAGAGGTACAGGAGCGTGATGTAACCCGCGTCTTCCCCCAGGGGCACGCCCCGAACCGAGAACAGGTACCAGGCCACGCCGATTCCCAGTGCGGCACTTATACAGGCTGGGGCAACGTACCGCTTTGCAGGGATGGATGTAGTGTAGGGTTTTAGCGCTTTAATGAGCGCATAGGTGAAAAGCAGAAATCCAAGAAGGTACAACGCCTCTGCAGCCACGGGGAAGTGCACCTCAGTGTTCTGGCTGTGCAGGACGCTCCACATAAACTCAGCCATGGCCCACAGTATGAGGGCAAGGATAAGCGGGCGCATGAGGTGCTTGAACGTCTCGTCGGCATAGGTCAGCATGACGTAATACCCGATGACAAATCCAAGGAGTGGTGCGAGAAAGAGGGCAATCTCGACGTATGCATCTACGTAGGTTCCCCCGTAGACCAGAGGGAGTAAAGCTGAGATGAGCACAATGATAAACGCAAAGAGCAATTTTGAATCTTTTGAAGCCATATTCGTCGTTACGCTCTTTTCTTTTGCATATATAAAAATTTCTCTCTGAAACAGGTAAGAATTGCTTCATTAGGTGAGAAAATGCGAGAAGGAGGTGCCCCGAGCCGGATTTGAACCGGCGAAATACTAGATCTTCAGTCTAGCGCCTTCCCAGGCTTGGCGATCGGGGCGCGCACCGCTGCTCTTTGCCCGGATACATAAAAATCTTTCTGTATCGGACAGATGTGGAGCCTCGGGCGGGATTTGAACCCGCGGCCTTTCGCTTACCAAGCGAACGCTATGCCATGCTAAGCCACCGAGGCGTATGCACAAAAGAGAATTTCGTTGCAGTTTAAAAAGCTTTTTGTCTCCTCTGGCGCTGCATTACGGTGATTATATTAACGTGAACACTGCCCTGTCATAAGACGTGATACCATGAGTACGAGTGCACATTCAGGAGAACAAAAAATTGAATGGGCAGCCGCCCACATGCCTGTCGTTGCCATGATCCTGTCCCGGTACCGGGACTCCCTCCCCTTTGCTGGAATGAACGTCGCATGCTGCCTGCATCTCGAGGCAAAGACGGCGTATACCGCCTATGTCCTTAAGGAAGGGGGCGCCAGGGTGGCGCTGTGCGGAAGCAATCCCCTCACGACGCAGGACGACGTCGCCGCGGCGTTATCAGCGCGGGGCGTGGAGGTTCATGCGCGCTATGGCCTCGACGCAAAGGAGTACTATGAGAACATGCATGCCGTCCTTGACACACGGCCGAATGTGGTCATTGATGACGGCGGGGACCTTGCCCACCTCCTCCATACCGAGCGCACGGAGCTTCTTGCAGGCGTCCGAGGCCTGTGCGAGGAGACAACCACAGGGGTCCTGCGCCTTGCTGCCATGGCGCGCGAGTCCTCCCTGCGCTTTCCCGCCATTGCTGTCAACGACGCCCGATGCAAGCACCTCTTTGACAATCGGTATGGGACCGGCCAGTCCACCATGGATGGCATCATGCGTACGACGAATCGCATCATCGCGGGAAAAACAGTCGTCGTCGCCGGATACGGTTGGTGCGGCAAGGGCATCGCCTTGCGCGCGAAGGGCATGGGCGCGCGAGTCATCGTTACGGAGGTCGACCCCGTCAAGGCCATTGAGGCACACATGGACGGATTTGCCGTCATGCCTATGGCAGATGCCGCCCCACAGGGCGATTTCTTTGTGACGGCTACCGGTTGCGCGGACGTCATCTCGCATGATCATTTCCCCCTTATGAAGGATGGCGCCGTGCTGTGCAATGCCGGCCACTTCGATGTCGAGGTCAACGTGCGCCGGCTGGCTGCCATGGCAGACGGGCGCAAGCAGTCGCGCGCCAACATCGAGAGCTTCCGTCTTGGCAGCCGATGGATCCACGTCTTGGGCGAGGGCAGGCTGGTGAACCTTGCCTGTGCCGACGGGCATCCAGCAGAGATCATGGATATGAGCTTTGCCCTCCAGCTCCGATGCGCGGAGTACCTGGCGGCAACAGCCCTTGAACCCGGCCTGTACCCCGTCCCGGAGGCCATCGACATGGAGGTAGCGCGCATGAAGCTCTCTGCCGAGTCACTTGCCATCGATACGCTCACACAGGCACAGGAAGCATACCTTTCATCCTGGCGTCACGGCACCTGACGTGTCGAACGCAGAAGGGCGAGCGCCACGAGGACGTAGGCCAGCTGGAAGGCTCCCACCACATGGAAGAGATACCCTATGGAATACGCCTCGGTGACCGCACCGATGAGAAAGGGTGCAAGAAACCCGAGCCCGAATCGTGCAAAAAACATGATGCCGTAGTACATGCCTCGTTGTTCCGGGGGTGTGAGATGTCCCATGAGCGCGTTCGTGTACAAGTTGACCGCAAAGTAGGCGAATCCGAACGCTACAAGTCCGCCGATGAAAAGCTGATAGGGCCCAGCCATGACGATGCCTATGCTTGCCAGGGAGGCGATGCACGTTACGGCAAGGGGGAGCCGTGCTCCGAAGCGGTCGTGGATCTCCCCCGCTACGACCTGTGATACACCGCCGGCAGCAAGCATGATGGTGACCATGCTTCCCGCTTCAAGCGTGTTTTTTCCAAACATGATGGTGGCATACGAGGGCAGCATCGTCGTAACGCCCCGGTAAGCCAGTCCTCCCAGCATGGTAATACCGAAGAGGAGCGCGATATCGCGGTCAAGGCGCAGCCGTGTTCGAACCGGTGCCGGCTCCCTTCTGACGTCCTTGTCAAGGTGCCGCACCGTGGAAAGAATGGCCAGCATTGCCACACCGATGACGAGGAGTACCCCAAAGACCGGTCGCCATCCCGCGGTGTACGCTACAAAGGCTGAAAGGACCGGTGCACCTATCTGCCCGGCACTGCCGATAAGGCCGTTGATGCCAAAGGCACGGCCGACACACGAGTCATATGAGCATGAGATGAGGGTGAAGGCGGAAGGATGGTAGGTGCTTGCCCCCACACCGAGGGCAAGGAGCGAGGCAGCCATGGCGGGGGCCGATGGGGCGAGGTACATGCCGGTGCACGCGGCGCATGAGATGCCGATGCCCACCATGTTAACGGCAACAGGGCCGTAACGGTCAGACAGGCGCCCAAACGGGATGGCACCAAGACCAAACAGGAGCCCCGAGCAGGTGATGATAAGCGACACCATGACAAACGAGAGGGTAAACTCGTCCCTGAGGAGGAGAACGAGGGGCGGCACCGACAGCATGCAGGCATGGCAGTACGCATGAGCCATCGAAGAGATGAGAAGTGCCCGTTCCCTCAGTTCCATGTCTATCCCTCTTCCTTCACAGCGCGCACCGATGCTTCAAGCGCGTCCCTGAGCGCACCTGCATCAGGACCCGAGCCGCTCGCCATGCCGGCGTTTCCGCCTCCCCTTCCGCCCAGGGCCTCCATCGCTGGCTGGAGAATGGTGGCGGCATGCACGCCACTATCGGGGGATGCGGCGACAAAGACCGTCGCACCCTTGTCCGTTGGTGCCCCGAAGATGCCGACAAGGTGCTCGCGTACAAGCGTGGCCTGGGCGAGGCGGCGTGCGCTGTCTGCGTCGTGAGCCTCGTATGCCACGGTCCGGACGCCCGTGCCATCCCCCGTTGGCGCGAGCGTTGCAAGGATGCAGGTAGCCAGCTCGTCGCGGGTGTCTGAAAGCTCCCGCTCACGCTCGCGCACGGCCCTTGCCAATCCTTCCACCGTGCTGACCACCTCTTCAGGGGGTGTGTTGAGCAGCACGGAAAGCGCGTGCATGGCGCGCCCTTGCCTGCGTGCATGCACGAGGGCGCGCATGCCACAGACAAAGACCACCCGCCACAGGGAACCCTTTTTGAAGGTGTTGATGATGCGTATGGGCCCTACCTCCCCCGTGCGCACGCAGTGTGTCCCTCCGCAGGGGGTCTTGTCGAATCCTGCGATGGACACGATGCGTATAGGCCCCTGTATGTCAGTCTGCTTCCGGTACGACTCGTCAAGGGCAGCTACCTCGTATGTTTCCACCGCGACGTCTCGGAAGACCACCTCATTAGCATCGTCCTCCAGCGCCTGCACCGTTTCCTCGTCAAGCACCTTCACAGGGATATCGATGGTAGATACCTCCGCGCCGATGTGGAGGGACTCGGTCCCGGCCCCGAGCCGGCGCAGTATTGCCTGGGAGAGGATGTGCTGTCCCGTGTGCTGCTGCATGTGGTCCCTGCGCACACGGGGGTCGACAGCACACACCACCGTGTCCTCCCGCACGTCACCATCCACGATGTGGACGATGCGGCCACCTTCCATGATGACGGTACCGACAGGCATGCCATTGATGGTGCCGCGATCGGCGGGTTGCCCACCTGATTCTGGGTAAAAGACCGTCGCGTCAAGGACGATGCGCACCCGGCCACCATCCTGCACCCGTTCGATTACCCGTGCCTCGCACCGTGTCAGGTGTGGGTCTTCCCAATAGAGCTTTCGTGTCATGGTATCACTCTATGAGGACGAGGGAATACCAGTTCTGGAGTTCGTCTTCGCTCTTGGCGAGGGTGACGATGGGCATATCTTGACGGCGCGCCGTGGCAAAGACATCGATGCCGACGCTCTGCATCGCTGGCCGCGCTTTCCCCGGTGCACTGCAGGCTCCAGGATAGGAGCACGAGTCGCACAGCGAGCAGTCGGAGAGAGAAAAGGCAAAATAGTATCCATCTAGATACGCTTGGCGCTCGATGCCAAAGGAGATGCGCTGATTGTCCTCCTTGGTGGCGGCGCGTATGAGAAGTATGGCGCTGTACCGCTCAAGCATCGGCTGAAACTCCTGCATGGTGATGGCGCCCGGTGCAGAGGGGCAGGTCCACTGCCGTCCCCAGTCGGGGCATCCGAATCGGCACTTGAGGTAGCAGCGAGGGTCAAGCACCACGTCATCCGGCCCGATGAGACGGGCGTCGCGTGCCCCCATGTCCATGGCCATGGTGACATAGGCCTCCTTCGGTGGAAAGGTGTTCATGGTGCCCATGGGGGGGCAGCCCTTAAATTGTTTGTTCCATACCACACATAAAGATTTATACCATCCCTTCCGAGTAGGTGCCATGATGCCACCTGATGTGCATGAGAAGTATCTCCACGCAGGGGAGATAACAAAAAAGGTCAAGGAATCCTCACGTGCCTTACTTCACGAAGGGGTAACGTACGTTGACCTAGCGCGCCATATAGAATCATCCATTGTCGAGCTCGGCGGAACATGGGCATTTCCCGTCAATATCTCCGTCAACAATGTCACCGCCCACTACACGCCCACCATCGACGATACCGGCGTCTTTCACCGGGGCGACTACGTCAAGGTCGACCTTGGCGCCCAGGTTGACGGCTATATCGCCGACACGGCGTACACGGTGCGGGTGGACAGCCCCGACGACGACCTTGTCAACGCAAGCAGGGACGCCCTTATGGCCGCCATTGACATGGTCCGTCCGGGCGTACGCACCAACGAGATAGGAAGGGTCATAGATGAGACCATCCGGGGGTACGGACTCAAGCCTATTGAGAATCTCACCGGACACGGTCTTGACCAGTATGTGCAGCACGGGCCGCCGTCCATACCGAATTTTGACACGGGCCATGGCGCACCCCTCGAGGAGGGTGCGGTCATTGCCATCGAGCCCTTTGCCACGGATGGGGGCGGCAGAGTGGTCGACGATGAGCGGTGCCTTATCTTCAAGTACCTTGGCGACCGACCTGTCCGCCTGCCGCTCGCACGCCAGGTGCTTGCCACCATACGCCGCGAGTATCCTGCCCTTCCCTTTGCCCAGCGCTGGCTTTCAGAGGTATACACCCGTAGAAAGACCGAGTTCGCCCTCAAATACCTTGTGCGCTCTTCATGTGTCTATGCATTTAACGTCTTAAAGGAAGTTGACGGCGGTTCCGTTTCGCAGACGGAGCATTCCATGATCGTCACAAAAGACGGTGCAGAGGTCTACACCTAAGTGACAAAGATTTATAAACCGTTACAGCAAAGGTCCGGATGGTGATAGTGTGCAATCAATTCCGCCGAACGTACAACACGAGATTACGCAGTTCCAGCAGCTGGAACAGCAGTACCAGATGATAGCGAGCCAGATGCAGGCTGCCAACGCCGAGCTCAAGGAGATTGAGGTCACCTTGGAGGAACTCAAAGGCGTGACCGACGAGAAGGTCTACAAGAGCGCGGGCAGTGTTCTTTTCAAAAAGGACCGTGAGGCGGTCGTGGCCGAGCTTACCGAGCGCCAGGAGACGCTTACCCTCCGTACGACCACACTCGAGCGACAGGAAGGAAGGCTTCGGGCAAAGCTCCAGGAATCCCAGAAAAAGATCCAGGACATGCTTGGTACCGGCGCGCCCACCGCTCCAAAGGGAAGCTAAATGGACGACGTCCAGGACATCCGGCTCTTCATTGAGGGGAGCCGGCATCTTTTGATTCTTTGTCACAGCAATGCTGACCCTGATGCCGTAGCAAGCGCGTACGCTCTTGTGCGTGCCTTTCCCTGCGTCACCATCTCGGTTCGCAGCGACGGCATATCCCGCCCTGCAAAAACCATGCTTGGGGCCTTGGGGGCAACGCTTCCCTGTGATGACGGGCCCTATGACGCGGTGCTCGCCGTGGATACGGCGACGCCCGAGCAGCTCGGGGCATGCAAGGACCTCCTTCCCCCCCGGGACCGTTTGTGCTGTGTCGACCATCATGCCGTTTCCATCCTGGATGCAGGGGTGTCCTGCCGGCGAGGTGCAACGTCGGCCGCGGAGATCGTTTGGGATATTATCGGCCGCCATGCCGAGGTGCCGGTACGAAAGGCGCTCCTGTGCGGTATCCTTTCCGACACGGGCCACCTACGCTATGCGACGCGCGACACCTTTGCCGTCATCCAGGAGCTGCTCGGCGACGATATCGTTTTTGAGGAGATCTATTCACTTCTTCGCGAAGAGATCGACCTATCACAGAAGATGGCCCTCTTCAAGGCCATGCAGCGCATGAAGGTCCTGCGGGCGGGAGACTTCCTCGTGGTGCGCACCGCCATCGGATCCTTTGAGTCGCTCGTGGCTCGTACCATCCTCTCCGCCGGGGCTGATGTCGTGGTCATCGTTAATGAGAAGCGTGGGGGGCGTATCATCGCACGTGCATCCCGGCGGGCCGTGGAGAAGGGTGTAGACCTGTCCCGCATCATGTACGACGTCGGTCTCGAGTATGACGGGGAGGGCGGCGGCCATGCGCCGGCGGCAGGAGCCAAGGGCGTCAACGACTTTAAAAAGGCTGCCACACAGATTATTGACACCATCACCGCACTCCTTTCAGGGTGACATATCATGCAGGAATCGACCAAGGCGCTTTTGCGCAAGCAACGGTACCAGCTTGTCGGCGAGCATTCGGCGGTAAAGCTCTGCCACTGGCTCAAGGAAAGCATCATGCGCGGACGCGTATGCTACAAGCAGAAATTCTACGGCATATCCTCGCACCGGTGCCTCCAGATGACGCCGGCAGTCAACTGGTGCACACAAAAATGCCTCTTTTGCTGGCGCCCGGTGCGATTTACCGAGGATGTACCCACTACCGTCGATGAACCTGAAGATATCGTGTCGGGCTCCATCGAGGCACAGCGCATCCTGCTTTCAGGGTACCAGGGCGTTGCCGACCGCGCCGACGCGGTGAAGCTTAAGGAAGCCCAGGACCCCAACAACGTCGCCATCTCCCTTTCGGGTGAACCGACCTGCTACCCGCGGATATCGGAGCTTGTCGCCGCATACAAGCGGGCGGGATTTTCTACCTTCCTTGTTACCAACGGCACGAATCCCCACGTGCTTGAAACCATGGATGTCCTTCCTTGGAATCTCTACGTGACGGTCGCGGCTCCCACGCGTGAGGCGTACGAGCGCCTGTGCAATCCCATCATTCCCGACGGATGGGAGCGGCTCCAGCGGACCATCGACCTCTTTCCATCCCTTGACACACAAAAGGTTCTTCGCATGACCCTTGTAAAGGGATACAACATGTCCGATGCGGAGGCCTATGCGGCCATGATAGAGCGCGCGCAGCCAACGTATGTGGAGGCCAAGGCGTACATGTATGTGGGATTTTCCCGAAAGCGGCTTACCATTGATGCCATGCCCATGCATGAGGTCATTGCAGCATTTGCCCATCGGCTTGAAGAGCTGACGTCCTACAGCATAGCGAACGAATCCCCCGAAAGCAGGGTGATTCTTCTCAAGCGATAACGCATGCGCCGCTCCACCACCTTTTTGGCTGCCTGCCTGGCGCTGGCCTTTTGCTTTTCCTCCCTGCAGGCACAAGAAGCCATGCCCTATACCTTTGTTGGCAGCGACATCATCTCTACCGACAACGGTTGGACGGTGTCGGTAACACGTCTTGCACCCTACGAGCTATCCGGCGTTGTTATCGGCACGCACCGCTACAACGACCCCGATCTTCCCTATTCGCCTGTCGACCTCGCCGTGGCGTGGGGACCGGTGGCCGAGCCAGGGGCGGGCACGTTCACGGTCACCATGGGCGGCCGGCAGCTTGCCTATGTGTGGTCTTCACGCGATCCTTCCATCACCGAGCGTGATGTCGCCACCCATGTATCAAACAATCATATCATACCCGCCTCGCCGCAGGTGTATGCGGCCGTGCTTGCCGTTGAGACGGGAGACACCATCCATATGGAGGGGTATCTCGTGGACCTTGATGGGTATCGGGAGGAGGGGTCTACCCTCTACCGGTCGCACTGGGGGCCCTCAAGCCTGGTGCGGGATGACGAGGGTCCGGGGGCATGTGAGATTTTTCTTGTCGAAGTGCTCTCTGTCAACGGGGAGCACGCGCAGCCTGTCGAACACACTGAGCAACCGGTGCCGACACCCGTGCCCTCCATCCCTGAACCCCTGCAGCCTGCGCCCGCCAGGGCTGGGACTGTCGATGTGGGGCGTATGGGGCATGCACTGACGGCCCCTGCCTTCCTGGCGTGGGATTCTCCTTCGGGAGCTGGCATAGGCGAGAGTATCTCCCCTCTTCCCTCTATTCCAGGATTCCTTTCACTGGGACTCATTGCTGGCATGGTGCCTGCTGGCGGCATGGTGCTTGTCCGCCGCATCGCAAGGCTATGAGAACGTTTTTATACCATCACCGAGACGTAACGCCGGGTGAGCATTATTATTCATAAGATATCGTTGCGGTCTATCGATGCTAAACGATTTGTCAACGACAATCTTGGCGTCCGTAACATACGGATAACCAACAGTTCCAGCATCACATCCCTGCAAATGGAGGACACGCGCCTTGTTGTTGGGTTCCTTTACGCGGTGGAATATTATCCCGCTTATGCAAGTATCAAGTTTGAGGGACAGGTCGTCTATTCGTCCGAGTCTCTTTCTACGCCCCCTACCGAGGTGAATCAGCTTCCACAGGAGGTCACGAAGGAGATACAGGGCGCAATTTTCCGCTACTGCCTGCCAGAGCTTGTCCTTGTCGCCAAGCAGCTCGACCTCGCGCCCCCCATACCCATGCCTTCCATGGACCAGCGGCGTGATAGCGTCCCCCCTGCACCGCAGGTGAAGGACAACGCCTATGATTACCGGTGATCGTTATGCTTCCCCTTGAAGATATTCTCCAGCGCTCCAAGAAGGATTATTTTTCGGTCTGGAAAGAGACTGGCACCTACTTTGAAGGGTCCCGGACATTCGAGCTCCCCCCGCGGCGTGGCAGGGAGCACCTTATCTCAAGGTACGCGCTCAAGGCCAGGGATATCCTTCTTGACATGGGATTTGACGAGGTCTATCTCAAGCAATTTTTTACCAAGGACCATGTGGAAAAGCAATACGGCCCCGAATCCCCCGCCATCCTTGACCGCCTCTTCTTTCTCGCCACCCTTCCCCGGCCCGACATCGGCATAGCCGATGACCGGCGTGCTCGCATCCAAGAGCTCATACCTTCCCTGGACTTTGACAAGCTTAAGGCGGTATTCCGAGACTACAAGCTTGACAAAATCGACCCCGGGGACCTGAGCGAAGAGCTTGCGACACGGCTTAAAGTCGCACCCGAGGATGCGATGTTCCTTCTCAAGGAAGCATTTCCCGAAGTCCTCGATCTCAAACCGGTGTCCACCGACCTTGTCCTCAATTCACACTTTACCACGGCATGGTTTCCCACGGTCGCCCAGCTCGTGGGAAAATCCCCTCTTCCCGTCATGCTCTTCACGTCTGGATGGCGGTACCGGCGCGAACAGCGCGAGGACCCCATGCACCTTCGCGCACACTACAATCTTTCCATGGTCATCATGCAGGAAGGATTCACCATACAGGACGGCATGTACGTCACGAAGGAATTCTTTTCTCGATTCGGATTCGACAAGCTCAAGTTCAAGAAGAAACCGAATCAGGCCATCTACTATGCGTATGATACGAACTATGAGGTATTCATCAAGGACGATCGCTTTGGATGGGTGGAAATAACGGAGATTGGCATGTACTCGCCCATTGCCTTGGCGCACTATGGCATCCCCTACCCTGTTTTCAATTCCGGTCCCGGCCTTGGCCGACTGGTTATGCTCAAGGAGGATGTATCCGACCTTCGCCAGCTCCATCATCCTGAATTCTTCTCCTTTTCCTTCACGGATACGGAGATAGCGTCATCGCTTTCGCTCGTGGAGTCCCCGCCGAACAAGGCGCTTGAACCCTTCATTGAATCGGTGCTGGCAGCCGCCCGTTCTCACCGGGATGACGAAAGCCCCTGCAGTGTTACCGCCTTTGATGGTGAGATTCTCGGCCGACGCGTTGTTGCCCGCATCACCGAGCGTGAGGAGCACAAGCACCTCCTCGGCCCCGCAGCCTTCAACGCGCTGTACGTTCATGAGGGGAGTATCTATGGCATCCCCCCGGAGGGGCTTTCTGAAGCCCATGCCACGATTGTTGCCAAGGGTGTGCCTACGGGCATTACCTATGCAGGGGCGTTTTTGGCCAAGGTTGCCAAAGACCTTCAGGCTGCTCTTGTCGCAGGGGAGGCAGGCCCGCGGGAATACCGATTTGGTATGGCCAAGCGCCTATCCGACGTGAATCTTTCTCTTCCTGAGGAGGTCCGCACCTTCATCCAGATGAAGAACAACAAGATAGATGTGCGCGGTCCCGTCTTTTTTTCGCTGGAAGTGGAAATAGCGCCGTGAGGCGCTACACTTCTTCCCTTTGTTCCATCCATGCCACGCATTCGAGGACACCGTCGCCATACGCCTTATGAGCGATGTATCCTGTTCGTGCCGTTACGAGGCTCTTGACCTCCTGTTTCGCATTGGCAACGGTCATGGGCAGCTCGACAATCTCGAGCATCTCCCTGTCGTTAAGACCGTCTCCGAGGGCGGCGGTACGGGTGAGGTCCAGCTCGCCATTCGTTGCGAGTCGGGCAAGCGCCGCACCCTTGTTCTGTCCTAGGGGAAGGGCGTCTACGGCATCCGAATGTGCGATGGTGTAGAGTGCAAGCCCGTGGGCTGCGATGAGGTCGTCAAGTTCCTGGGCGATGGCAGGTATGGTGGAGAGATCCTCGGGATAGAGGGTGAGGATGGTCTCTTTCGGTTCTTCCCACATACGGGCCCCGGTTTCCCGATGGGTGAGAATGCCCCGGTGCCGGGTGCACCGTTCCTCGACGTAGTAGGTGCGAAGGAGGGCGGCTCCTTCGGGATCGGGGGAAACGTGTTCCGTTTCCTTGGTGGAGGGATAAAACACGACCCCTCCGTTTTCTGCCATTATCACGGTGTCGGGGCGAAGCAGCCTCGAAAACGAGAGACCGCCTGCGGTGAACCAGTGATGCTTGCCAGAAGAGTACAGGACACGCACTCCCCGAGCTAAGAGATGCTCAACGGCGCTTCGTCCCCCTTCCGTCAGCGACATATCGCGCAGGAGGATGCCGTCAAGGTCAAAGACGACCGTGTCAATCATGGGGACGCACCCCCCTGTCGCTCTGACAAACCCTGACAAAGGGCGATGTTTCGGCGAGGGCGGCGGCAACGGACGCTGCTTCGTCCTCCGTGCGGCAGAGCGCGGCAATGGAACCCCCGCATCCCGCACCGGTGACCTTTGCGGCATCGGCACCCGCATCAAGCGCTGCACCGATGAGCGCCTCGTTTTCTGGATACGAGCGCCCAAATGCGCGGATATGGGCCTGATTCTCGTTCACCACTTCGCATATTGTTGCGTAGTCAGACCTGATAAGTGCTGTTCGTAGGGCGCGCGTGAGGGCATTGAGGCGGCTGATGGATGAACGTACCGTGGTGTCGCCTGCTTCGTAGCGTGATACGACAGCGGCATTTGCATCGCCTGCGCTGTGGGACGTTCCCGTGTGTGCCACGACAAGGGGGAACGGGAACACATGCCGCTCCACCACCGCATACGGTTCCTGGCCAAGGGGCTTGTTCGCCTTGCCCTCAAAGTCAAGATAGAGACAGGAGCCGAACACGGCCGCGTACTGGTCCTGGTACCCGTTCACTAGGCCCATCCCTGTCGTCTCCACTCGTTGGGCCTGTTCGGCGAGGTCGTATGGGGAGATGCGCACGCCGCGGGCATGATGGATTGCCGCCATGGCAGACACGGCAAGGGAGGCAGAGCCCCCAAGGCCGCTTGAAGGGGGTATGTCTGTCGTATAGGAAAACGTGAGGTCCTGTGCGCCGCAGGATCGTGCAACAGCCGTGATAAGCGCTTGCCCGGGCAGGGGTTCGCCGTGGAGGTCGTGCCATGTCCCATTCAGGATAATGCCTGTTTTTCCGGGCGTCGGGGCGACGGTGCAGCGGGCCCTGAGGGAGATTGCCACAGATACGGTACACCCCCCGAAGATGTCTGCAACGCCTCCCGAAAGGTCTACGCGTGCCGGCGCAGAGCAGGATGCAAGATTCATAATTAGGCGTTTCCTTCCGTCTATATTAATGTATTTTCCTTCTCGGGAATTTAATTGGGATTACATTTTTAAAGCATTCGATATAGGTATTCCTATAATCCTCGAGAGGTGTACCTATGAACAAAGCAGCATGGATTCTTATTGGGATAGTACTTATCGCCGTGGGGGCCTTTTTGGCCGTACCCAACGGTGGCATCGATTGGTCACAGGAAATTATCGACTTTTTGAAGGGTGCCGTCATCATCGTGCTCATCATGGCTGGGCTGTTTGCCTTTGTCATGGCAAAGTTGGAATGAGCGCGCGCGTGACAGTTAACTTTATAAATCTCGGTAAAAATCTACATGTACCCTTTGGGCCCGTGGTCTAGTTGGCTATGACGTCGCCCTGACATGGCGGAGGTCTCGAGTTCAAATCTCGACGGGCCCACCAATTTCTCCCTTTCTTTCAAAGGGGTAATATTCTGCTTTTATTCTTCTTCCTGTTTTCTCCTCGAATGACGTCGCCTATGGAGGCGAAGGGTGTGGAACAGGACAGAGGGGGACAGCAATAGGACCTTTTCTCTTGCCTGAATTTCGGAGATGGTCGAATGCCTATGTTAGATTCTTGCTAGCGTCTGGTGCCGCAACGGCTGAGTGCACAGTTGACACATCTGGCGTGCGCTTCATGATGGCTGTTGTGCCCTTGCGGCGGTGTAGCCGCATTTCAGGGGGATTGTACCACAAACCTAGCGTTGCTGTGCATGGTACTGTTCATAGGCACGAACGGAATCTACCCTTCTCTTGTGTTGTGCCACGCTCTTGCATGAGGACGATGTGATGATGCCTAAGAGGGCTAATCGTATTTCCTCGTAGTGTACCGCAGCGAATTTCCTGTTTCTCTTCGATTAATCCTATTCATGAACCAAGTATACTTCTTATCCTACCCCTACCTTTCATCACATAGGTGGGAGGAGACTACCTCACCCTACCGTTTCAACGTTTACGGCGAGAGACACACGGGATGGATCCTGCTTTTTTCCTTCTTGGTCGTTTGGTATATCCTATACATTGCGTACATGGTATTCTATATCTAGATATTCTAGATTTATAGAATCTTGATTACCACAAAATTTATATATTATCATAGTTGTAAATGATTGTATAGAGGTATTGTAATACCTATGTATCAAGGATGCATTGAAGAAAGGTGCAACGTGTCCTTGCAACAAGGAGGGTGGAATCGTTGATGTGCAAAGTCTTTGGTGTGATGTCCCTGTTGGCAGGGATTGTTGTCCTGACGCTTGATAATCCTGTGGCAATGGCGAATATGCTCTGGGTATGTATGGCCGCCGTGGCGGCGCTAAGTGTTTTTACCGTGGCCACGACTCGAGTGACTGATTACACCTCGGGCACATGGAATCCGAAGCAAGTGGAATGTTGCAAGCGAGAGATACCTGGAACACAGACGGCACGCGACTACACCCTTTCAGTGTAGTCCTTCTTTTCCGCCCTCGCAACATTCTTATACCTCTCTTCTTCCCTTTTCTTATGCACTTTGACCGTTGTAGGAAAGGGTATACGATGGCGACCCATCGAGTTGTTGACCCTTCCGTGACGTTGGACCGCATTGCCGGGTCCATGCCATCCATTGGCATTCGGGAGGTACGGGATATCACCCATCTCGACCGTGTCGGTATTCCCGTTTTTCTTGCCTTGGGTTCGATAGCCGGCAATGAAGCTGTTTTCAAAGGGAAGGGTGCTACCCCCGTCGAAGCGAAAGTCTCGGCCATGATGGAAGCTCTCGAGCGCCATAGTGCCATGGTAAATGAGGAGCGTATTATCGTTGCTCCCGTCTCTGCGCTCGATGCGCCGGCTCTCGACCCGCCCTCGCTCATCCTCCCTCATCCTGCCGCATATCATGAGGGGATGTCACTCGGCTGGACCCCCGCTGTCAATCTCATTACCGATGAGAAGGTATATGTCCCTGCCAATGCTGTTTTTCATCCCTTTCCCGCCCGGCTTGGGTGGCTCTTTCGCTCCAATACGAACGGCATGGCTTCAGGGAACTGTATAGAGGAGGCGCTTCTTCACGCATTGTGCGAGGTCATTGAGCGCGATGCATGGTCGCTGGCCGAAGTCGCGCCCGGGTGCATACCCGACCTGGTCTACGATGGCGATGACCCCCTTATCTCACAGATGCTTCAGCTCTTTTCTGATGCTCACGTTGCCATCAGCATGAAGGACATCACCTCCGATATCGGTGTGCCGACCTTTGTGGCCACCGCTGACGACATGCGTCTTAAAGACCCTACACTCCTTACGGTGGGGGTAGGCACGCATCCGAGCCCTCGCATCGCCCTTATCCGGGCCCTTACCGAGGTGGCACAAAGCAGGCTGTCACAGATTTATGAGAATGAGGTTAATCCTGACCAGGCTGTGGTAAAGCGGCGGTTGGGCTATGAGCGGGTCCGTGTGATGAATCGGCGATGGCTAGAGTCATCATCCCGGTCGGTCTCGTATTCCGCTATTCCGGACTACGGGTCACCGTACCTTCTTGATGACATCTTTGCCATACTTGATGCCCTTGTCGAGCGTGGCATGCGGCACGTGGCGATGGTGGACCTTACCGCCCCCGATTCTTGCGTGCCTGTTGTCAGGGTTATCGTACCCGGTCTCGAGCAGTGTACCATGGACCGTGACCGCGTGGGGCCGCGTGCATGGGCAGCGGCGCACGCCGGGCAGCGCTAATCCCTGTTTTGCTTCTTCCATTCTTCGAGGGGAATGCCGTATTCCTTTTCGAAGATCGGGCGGTGCACGGCGTTATAGCTGCAAAACGGCACGATACGCCCGTCTGGCAGGCCGTAGTGTATGCCGCACCGGCGTACCCGATCCAAGTCGAAGTTGTAGGGGTCCATAAAGTGCATGGCACCAAGGAAGAGCGTCTTGTTGTGGAAGGCCGCTGTATCGCCGACCGTTCCGTTTGTCAGGACACCCAAGATGAGATTTCGGAGATTCACACCATGCGGCGCCTTCCCATTGTCTATAAGTTTTGGCGCTTCGCGGGTGAGGTGCGATATGACCTTAGCCTTGTTAAGCTTTCCACCATTTCCCAGTGTATCCTGTAGGTCGTGCAGAAGGGAAAAGAGCCCGTCCACATCGACAAATCTCGTGATGGGGAGGATGTCGTCCCCGACTTTGAAGAGGTAGGTACCTACACCGCACGTGGGGTGGCAGGTGAGTGTTATCTGTGCTTCTTGTTTCCATGCCTCTATAAAGGAGGAAAAGCAGGATACGGCGGGCACAGGATACAGGTCTTCCTTCCCAATCTGGCCGTCGGTCTGCTCTTCGAGGAGCCGTGCCAGGTCTGCTATCGTTATCCGCATGGAAGATAGCTCGTCCTTGTTTATCCTTCCGGAGAAGGAGACCGGTTGAAAGTTGATGCCTTTGATGATATCGGTGTTGTTCATCCCGAAGCGGACGATATCCCCCACCTGGTCATCGCTCACACCCTTCACAAGGACCGGGACAAGAACGACCGAGGTGTATCCTGCGGCGCGCATGTTTTCTAGTGCTTTGAGTTTGTCTGGCAGGGCGTTGTACCCGCGTGCCACCAGGTACGGCTTTTCTGTCACGCCGTCGAATCCGAGATAGACGGTGTTGAGCCCCGCCTTGTTGACCTCTCGTGCGTAGTCGATGTCCCTTGAGAACTTAAGGCCGTTTGTGGCAACTTGAATCTGGGTGAAGCCAAGTTCGCGCGCGTCCCGGATGATGTCTGAGAGGTCGTCGCGAACAGTCGGTTCTCCGCCTGAAAACTGGACGCCATAACAGCGCACCGGTTTTTGGGTCGCGAGTCGCTTCAGGATTGCCTTTATCTCATCGCGGTCAGGTTCTAATACGTAGCCCGCAGCGGCGGCATTGGCAAAGCAGATGGGGCAGCGCAGATTGCACCTGTTCGTGAGGTCTATATTTGCAAGAAGTGTCGTGGTGAGATGCTTTTCACAGAGCCCGCAGTCATACGGGCACCCCTTCTCCTCATGCGGTGCACACGTCGTGACACCGGAGCCATCATGCGCATATTTCTGTGCCCATGCGTAGTATTCGGCATCAGACCACACAAGATCCGAAAAAGAACCGTGCTCTTCGCACGTTTTTTTCATCATGACTTTTCCATCCTTTTCATAGATGGTGGCGTCAATAACCTTCAAACACTCTGGGCAGAGTGATTTTGTTTTCTGAATCTCCTTCATTTTCTCACCACTTCGGGACATCACAGAATGGCAATAGGTAACAAATGATGTATAATAATGTATTGAACGTACAACGAATCCATATCCTGTGTGAATGACGAATCATCTGGGCTGATCGAACGGTTGAATCGTTCTACCGCCCTTATGTGGTATATCTCATAAAATCTACAGTTTTATAAATCTTTTGTGTTGTCCCATGGCTTATTTTTTGAACCTTATCCCGCTAGGGCAAGGAGGCGGGGGGTGAGCGTCGCCTCAATTACGGCTGCAATCACGAGCAGCGAGAGGACCACAAGGAGCGATGATAGCGCTTGGCGTGCGTCGCTGAGCGATGCTTTCATCACCTCAAGTGTCGGTGTTTCTTTATCCTGAAAGGCAGTGAGCAGGCCTCGCAGCAAGATGGCGTTTACCTGTAACCCGGTCCCCGCTGCGATGACGATGGCGGGAATCTCGAAGATGCCGTGGGGGAGGAGCCCAGCGGCAAAGTAGGTGGGTGGTTTGTCGATGAGGGAAATCACGAATCCAATAAGCGCACCGTTAAGTCCCATGGAAAAAAGAGCATAAAATCCTCCAAGGACCGGTATGGCGGCAAAGATGGTGCTGACGGTGATGGCCATTCTCGTGTTGTTGCCAAAAAGGATAACGGCCATCTGCCAGTCGGGCGCGCCTTCTGATGATGCCGCCAGGTCGTCAAGCCCTTCCAACGACTCCTCGATAAGAGGAACAGCGCCCTCTTCCAAGGTAAGGCCCGTCAGGAGCCCCGCTACCAGCATGACGGCGGCCACAAGGTAATATCGCCTTCCTGTGCTGATACCGTGCAGCGATGCCCTCAATCGTATCATTTTTGCAAGAATCACGAGAAGTGACACGGAAACGATGCACTGCACGGCATCGATTGCCAGGCGGATTGAAAAGATGTCGTTCTGTGTCCCGAGCGTGGCAGCGGCGAGGGCAATGGAGATGATGCCCGTACAGAGCGCGGCAGCTGTGTATGCCGCTTGGGTCCCCCTGAGGGGCACGATTATCCTTCCTAGGGCAAAAACGGCACCGGCACACAGCATGCATGCCGCGGCAAGAGAAAGAAAAAGGGTCAGATTCACAGGTCTTCCCCTCCGGCAGGATAGATTCCGCATCCAAAGAGCTGCTGCAGGAACACCGTGGCATATGAGCCTTTTCCAAGGGTGAAATGCGTTGAGCAGGAGAGATCGCCCGCTTGTCCGTTTATCTGATATGAGAGGTCATGACACCGGGCGAGAATTTCCCTTCCCGAGCCTGATGAGCCGAGAACGGGCATGTCCTTGTTTTCAAAGTCCTGCAACGACATCCCCTCGCTTTCAAGGATCTCCCCTGCGATGCGGCCCATGGTGGAGCGGGGAAGCACGCTGCGGTGTCCGAGTAGCGGGCATGCAACTGAGATGTCTTTCGAAAGGCGCGCTTGTACCGCACGCATGTTGGATGCGTTGACCGTGGTAAATGCCCGCGTACCCTGCCGTTCCATGACTATCATGTCTCCCAGCTCGGCAACGGCCACAGGAATCGTCTCCAGGCGTGCTTCCACGATCCTGTTGAAGAGGGCAGACTGGTAAGCGTGGACAAAGAGCATGAGCAGGCGTGACGGGAGCGCAAGGAGGGCGCGACGATAGTCTCCCCCTGTTTCATACAGTGAAAAGAGCATTGCGCGCTCATAGGATAGCGAGGGGGGGAATGCATTATACGCCTCCTTGAACCCCATTCCTTCCAGGAAGGCCGAACGCACCTCGCGGTAGGGGTCGGCAGGATATGCGGCACCGATATACGTCCGCACTGCATCCTCGTAATCCTTTCGTACGAGTGCTTTTCCCACATCGGCGGTCACTGGCCGTGACAGGCCAAACCGCTGATAGCCAAAATAGTTTACAAACCCCCCGTCCGTTTCCAGGCGCTGCACCGAGGCGTCAAGGAGCTCGGCAAGGGCGCACGTATCCATCTCAATCCCCCTGACGACGATGTCAAACGTGTTGCCCCCCAGGTCCCCCACCTCAATCCGGTCCCCCCTTCCTACAACGGCGATGCTGGCGCCGGGGATGCGTACGCGGGTCACGGTCTCCTCGTCTACGCCGTACACCGACATCTTCTGCCGGGTCACCGCGCGCTTGTCCTTGAGCCCTGCATACCCTACCGACTTGTGCGACACGCCGCACCGGCGTGCCAGCTCCCTCACCAGGAGTGTGGTGTCCCAGTCTCGCTTCTCCACATCGATGATGATGCAGTCGTCTTTCTCGTGGGCCACAATGCTTTTTTCTACCACCACGAAGTCCTCGGGACGCTCCTTGATATGCATGGTCTTCCTTCTTCAGGGCGACATAAAAACATGCTGATTCAAGGAAAAAATGGCTGCGAAAAGTTTTTAAATCAACAAAGGTAGTCTCATCAGCAAGCCGTCATAGCTCAGTCGGTAGAGCGCCCGCCTGTTAAGCGGATGGTCGCAGGTTCGAGTCCTGCTGACGGCGCCATGATTCCCTTCTTTTTGCTTTATACGGTCCTATCGTGCCATTTTTACAGATGTGCCTGTTCATCTACTCACTCACGCCCGCCTGGGTGGCATGAGCGCTTGGGTGTGCGGGGACACGTTCCCTGAACCCGATCTAGCAACGTGACCGTAAGGCTATTTTTGCTTCATGTGCACGGGGTACATCCGGCCCCTTTCCGGGGGAAAGGTCCTTTTCGTGTGCGTGGTGAGCTGTTCCGAAAGCCTTTTATATTGTTTTCCAGAACAGAGAAACGTCAAGGGCCTATAGCTTAGTTTGGTGGAGCTCCCGGCTCATAACCGGGCGGTCAGGGGTTCAAATCCCCTTAGGCCCACTTGTGACCTACCTTTCTGCTACAACTATGAATCGGGATGGCACGATCCCCTCGTGATGATGGCATTGGTCTGTCGTAGGGGTGTGTGCCGCTGTAGCATCCCGCTTCTTTTGGTACCGCCGTTTAGGGATTAACTAAGATGCCTGCAGGCAAATCTGGTGATACGTGAGGGCGTGACTGCATCCGATGATTGCCCGGCTAGCAAAAAAAGAAAAGAAGAAAGGCCTCGGGGGCCTTACACGTCAAAGAAGTCCTTGTTGTCGGCAACAATACTGTCCATTTCGTTTCGATACGTGGTGATGTCTGCCTGTGCCTGCGCCGCTCGGTCGTAATACGTGTTGTAGGTGGGCACGAGGACATCGCCAGAGTCGGGGAATGCCGACGGGTAAGCATTTTCCAGTGCTATCAGCGCGTTGATGGAGGTGATGTACGCATCGTCTGCAGTGTTCTGCAGTGATATGTAGGCATCGGCATTTCCCAAGTTCCCGTTCCTGGCCTCGACGGCTGCAGAGCGCAGATAATCTACCGCGGTGATAACATGGGTGCACATGGTGCGAAGCCCGGCGGAATACTCGGTGACGTAGCCTATGTTTATCCTTGCTGCGATGCCCACCATCTCCTCGGCCTTTGTCTGCAGCTGAACCCATTTCTGGCGTGTCAGGTCACACGTCGATATGGCTGCCTGGTAATTGGAGGCGTTGTAATAGTTCACTGCGTCGATGTACTGGCTTTCCGCAGGGACGTAGGCGGTGAAGAAGTCGTAATACGCATCATTGTAGTGTTCGATGGCAATCAGCATCATCACGTTTTCCGTATAGTCCACGTTAGCCTGTACCTGATTTTTCCATGCGTCGACGTAGTCCTCAAGGAAGTCTTTTTTCAGGTCCTTGGCAACGCCGTCGAGATCGGTTATCTCATCGATGGCATCGTCATAGTGGCCTATGGCTTCGTTTCCCTTCGTGTATGCCTGGGTGTACATGCCGCTTTCCCATGCAACCTGCATGGCCGTTTGTGAAGTGTTGCCCTTGGTAAGGGAAGCGTTGGCCGTGTCGACGCCTTCGTTCCAGCGTTCGAGATTCTCGTTGCTCCCGCTTATGCATCCAGAAAGGCAGAGACTTCCAATAATCAGAAGTATGACAAGTACTTTGCGAGTATCCATGGTGTGTTCACCTAGAGGGTAGTACTGCAGCAGAATTGATAAATTTATCCTAAGAATCAGAATAAGAGCTGATTGCGCTCTCTCAGCCTGAGATTAGAAGTCTCGAGTCGGCTGTTTTCGTTTTCGTTCGAGGCTCATGGTCGTGATGGCCGCGCCCATAATGGCGGCTCCTGCTATCCCGTAGGCGTTGAGCCGCTCGCCGAGAATTACGGCACCCATTAAGGTGGCAAAGACGACCTCGCCCGTGGCAAGGACCGATGAGGTGGTAGCCGAGATGGTCTTGAGGCCGTAGGTCCACAGCAGAAAGGGGATGGTGGTGCAGAAAAAAGCCACGTAGAGAATGTAATAGAGGCCGGTGCGGCTTACCTCGAAGGAGGCGCCGATGCCGAAGGGAAGGAGAAAGGCCGCCGTGAGGAGCATGAGGATATAGTTAACCTCAAAGATGTCGGTGCCGTTTGACATCACCTTGCGCGAAATGACGATGTACCACGCCCACGTAAATCCCGACATGAGGACGATAAGGTCTCCCGCAAGCGTCCCCGTGTGCAGGACATCGAAGTCGCCCTCCGTGACGAGGAGAAAGATGCCGAAGATGCCACCTGCCACGGACAGGAGCTTGCGGGGGGTGGCACGCTCACCAAGGTAGTAGTGCGAGAGTATCATGACGAAAATGAGATTGATGTTGACAAGCAGGGAGGACTTGATGGCCGTTGTCCTGTCGATGCCTAGATATTGGAGGAGAAATCCGCCTGCATTGAAAATACCCATCAGATACAGATACCTATTTCTCAGGAGGCTCGAGGTGAGGCGCCTGCGGACCGCGCAGAAGACCACGGTGGAGAACAGGGCGGCAAAGAGGAATCGTATGATGGCGAAGGGAACGGGGTCGACGTGTTCAAGGCCCATCTTGATGGCGACAAA